>JBBRRN010000058.1:0-11963 GCA_038200685.1 Nitrospirales bacterium | reverse complement strand
TTGCTCGTGAACCGCCTTCACAACAAATGGAGGGCGATGTCCAAAAAGACTGGCCCCGAAACCCATCACAAAATCGACATACTCATTGCCATCGACGTCCCATACTTTAGATCCCTCGGACCTCGTAGAAACAATCGGGTAAACCATCTCCTTCCATAGTCGGTTGAACCCTGCAACTGAACGAGGGTCTGCCAGAGTCGCCCTATTGTCAGCAACGAGCTTCTTCGAGCCAGCAGTCCGGCCTGTATACCTCGCAATCAGTGCATCAAGCGCGCGCTTCTGCCCTTCTGGGAGTACCGTGCTCGCGTTTTTGTCAAAAGGTTTGAAGGGGCCGTGAGATTTACCTTCCGGCTTCGAAGATAGGAGAGGTGCTCCCCCTGTTGGCTGAGTCAAAACTGAAACACTCGGTATGGACTCTGGAAGGACACTAGGCTGCCCCCCCATCAGCTGGAGCACTTGATTTGTTAATTGCTGTTGCTGCTGCAAAATCTGCTCGAGGATCGAATGGGGTATCGTGCCAGACACGGGCATTACGCCCTGAGCAGCTTGTGGAACTTCTGCTGGCATCATTTGTTCTTGCAAATAGGCTTCACGAGGCAGAGAAGCATCCACGTGCGAGGCGATCGTGTCTACTGAACTCAATTCCTCCATCAGCTGGCGAAAGGTCACGGGAACCCCAAATTTCCGTTGAATTAATTGGGCCGCCTGTGTCAGCAAGAGTGAATCCAGACCCAACTCCAGCAAGTCGCTCGACGGATCGACATTGGAAAGGTCATAACCTGAAAGCTCTTGCATGAGTGCACGGACTTCGACAAGTAATCGTTCCTTCCGTGGAACGGCTGGCTCAACCTTAGACGTAGATACTGGTGCATTCGGATACAGGAGCTGGGCGGCTGGCACCGCAAGTATTGCGGAGCTAGATGCTCCGCATACCGGTACGGGCGATGCTTTGAAGGGTCCTGTGATTTTCGCGTTCTGTATTACGTCAGGCCAATAGCGCTTGCGTTCAAAAGGATAGGTCGGCAAAACCGTGCGGCGACGCTGTTCATTGGCATAATACCCTTGCCAATCCACGGCCACGCCGATCATCCAGAGCCGTCCCAATGTCTCGGACAGACCACGAAGTTCCTGATCACCGGCCAAAGGCAATGACGCAAATACCCCCTGTTCTGCTTGTTTGGCAGGATGTTGGCGCGCAAGCGTGCACAAGGTGTGGCCTGGCCCAACTTCAAGCAATACTTGACGGGGATCCTTCATCAGCTCCGCAATGCCATCGGCAAACCGGACCGTTTGTCGCACGTGGCCGGCCCAATATTCAGGCGCCTGCGCCTCCTGCGCTGTGATCCAGCGAGCCGACACATTGGAGACATAGGGGATGGCCGGCGGCGCCAACTTAACGTTACGAAGGATCGCGGTAAATGGCTCAAGGACCGGATCCATCATGCCTGAATGGAACGCATGCGACGTGTGCAGATGCCGAACCTTGACTCCCTTACCTTCTAAATACTTTTCCAATGGCGCCACTGCCTCGTGGGGTCCTGACGCTACACACAGATTGGGCGAGTTGATCGCAGCAATGGCTACACCACTAGGCAGCAGTGGCAGAACCTCTTTCTCTGGGAGCCGAATCGCCAGCATCGCCCCTCCCGGCTGAGCCTGCACCAATGCGCCGCGCCGGGCCACCAAGGTCACGGCATCTTCTAGCGAGAACACGCCCGCCAGGCATCCCGCAACATATTCGCCGACACTGTGGCCGATCATCGCGGCAGGCTTGATACCCCAGGACATCCAGAGTTTGGCCAGGGCATACTCGACGACGAACAACGCAGGCTGGGTGAACCGCGTTTGCACCAGTAACGCATCGGACTCTTTTTCCCCTCCTGCTGCGGGGAACATGACTTGGCGAAGGTCGGTCTTCAGAATCGGTTGCAACAGCTCGGCACAATGGTCCACTTCGGCACGGAACAGAGGCTCCGTACGATAGAGTTCGGCACCCATGCCTGGATATTGCGCGCCTTGGCCTGGAAACATGAACACGATTGGTGGTTCGCTCAGCTGCTGGCGGTATGTGAACACCCGCTTGGGATCACACGCCTCAAGCGCGGCAACTCCATCCGCAGCATCATGACAGACAACGATACGCCGATGGACGAATTCACTCCGGCCTGTTTGCAATGTGAATGCCGCATCGGCCAATCTGCGTGGCCCTTCGCCGTTGGCACGGTTCTGTATCAAAGACTTCAAATAAGCCGACAGATTGGATGTCGCGCGATCCAATGCCTCAGGAGTTTTGGCTGAGATCGGCAACAATTGATACAAGCGTGATGGCCCGGACGGCGCCAGTTCTGGCGCCTCTTCGAGTACGACATGCGCGTTAGTGCCACCTGTCCCGAATGAACTCACGCCAGCCCGCTTTGGTACTCCAGGGTTTGTCTTCCAATTCTGGAGGGTTGCATTGACGTAGAAAGGACTATTCTCCAAATCAAGCTTGGGGTTGGGTTTGGTAAAGTGGAGACTTGCTGGAATAACTCCGTGATGGAGCGAGAGGGCCATCTTGATGAGGCCGGTAACCCCAGCCGCTACATCCATGTGACCGAGGTTTGATTTGATTGACCCGAGCGCGCAGTACTGTTTGGCCTCAGTACCCAACCGGAAGGCTTTCGTTAAGGCTGCGACTTCAATCGGGTCACCTAACGGAGTCGCAGTGCCGTGCGCTTCAACGCAAGTGATCGTCTCGGGGTCAACACCTGCAAGCGCATGGGCCATTGCGATGACTTCCGATTGCCCCTCAACACCTGGCGCACCAAAACTGACACGCTGTGATCCATCGTTATTGAGGGCGGCTCCCTTGATCACAGCATAGATTCGATCGCCGTCCTTGACTGCGTCTTCCAAACGCTTGAGCACCACGACAGCCACACCGTTACCAAAGGCCGTACCGGACGCCTGCGCATCAAAACTACGTGTATGTCCATCTGCCGAACCGATATTTCCTTCGTCATGGAAGTACCCGCGCTTCTGTGGCACCGTCACCGACACACCGCCTGCGAGCGCCACATCGCATTGATAAGTCAGCAACGATTGATGGGCCTGACAGACAGCCACGAGAGATGTTGAGCAGGCTGTAGAAATGTTCAGCGCAGGGCCTTTTAAACCCAGCTTATAGGCCACGCGCGTGGTCAGATAGTCCTTCTCGTTACAGAACATAACCAAATCTGATCCAACTAATTCGATCAAGTCCGGTCGGCGGACAAGCGCGTGTCGATGGTACGTGTTGTAGGTCGCACCCCCAAACACGCCCACTGCACCGCGCATGTGACCGGGAGGGTATCCGGCGCATTCTAGGGCTGCCCAACACGTCTCGAGAAATACGCGCTGTTGCGGATCCATGACCTCCGCTTCTTTGGGGTGGATGCCAAAAAACGCGGCATCGAAACAATCCGCATCTTCAAGAACTCCTCGTGCAGCAACGTAATGGCCACGGCGTCGCATCTCGGCAGGATCCAGTCCTGACTCGACGAGTTCTTGGTCGCTGAAAAACGAAATACTCTCCTTGCCTGCGATTAAATTGGCCCACAACTCTTCTACGCTGGCCGCACCTGGAAAACGACCGGCCATGCCAATGATAGCAATGCCCTCATGTTGCTCTTCGCTCATTGCTACTTTCTCCCTCTCTTGTTCCTCAACTGATTCAAGGCATCCTTTTGCTGTCGCGCGCGATCACGCCACGCTTCTATAGTTCTGGACACCTGATCGGGTTCCTGGCTAAAATGACGAGCTAGCGAACGAATCGTTGGGTATATGAACAATGACACGAGCGGAAAATTCCTTTTCAGAGCTACCCGCAAGCGGCCGTGCATCTGGACCAGCAATAATGAATGCCCGCCCAGGTCGAAGAGATTGTCTTCAACACTTACTTGTTCCAATCCGAACATTCTCTGCCATACGACTACAATCAACTTCTCCATCTCAGTTTGCGGAGGCACATAGTTTTGCGACTCTGCCAGGATTCTCCTCCGAGGACGCACGCTGAACTCGACAGGTGCCGACAATATCTCCTGTAGTTCTCCGAGCGGTTGATCGATTGATGCCGGCAATCGCTCCATGAGCATGAGCAAATCGCGACCCCATCGCTCAACAACGGCCTGCGCCATGCGTTGTCTGTCATAGATCAAGGTCAGCTTGAGGGTTACTCCTGGCTCCGCCAGCAGTAGTATGGGGTAATTCGTATGAATAGGCCCAATAAACTCTGAAATGCTAATGCGCCCACCAAACCGCCGGGCGGCCTTGTCTACCATATAGTTTTGGAAGACCACCAGGCTTTCAAACAGTCGGTATTGCCAGGACACCTCGCTACAGTCCTGAATTTCCAGTAACGGCGTAAATTGGAACGGACTCAATGCCAGCAAGCGTGTGTGAAGCAGTCGGAAGAATTCTCCAGTCCTGGAATCGGAATTGACGTGGACACGAACGGGCACGTTGTTGACGAAAGGCCCCACAATCGATTCCACACCACACAAGTCTGTCGGACGCCCTGAAAATGCGGCGCCGAAGACGACATCCGCCGCACCACTTTGGCGGTTGAGCAGGAGCGCCCATGCACCCTGCACAAGGGTACTGAGCGTGAGTTGAAGCCGGCGAGCCATAAGCTGTAACTCGTTGCTCTTCTCGCCCGAAAACAGCACGGGATATTCCGCGTAACGGTCACCGTCCTCATGCACATCAGGAACTCCACTTGCCAACTGCGTCGGCTCGCGGAATCCTTTGAGATTCTCCCTCCAAAATGCATGTGCCTCCCCAGGCGATTGGTTGCCCAGCCATTCGAGATACTCACGATAGGGGCGCGCCGAATCGAGCACTATCGGTTGCTTCACCGAGTAGGCTTCATACAGTTGGCTGGCTTCGCGAAAGACTATTGGCCATGACCATCCATCAAGGAGAAGGGCAGGTACGCTCCACATGAAACGCCACGAATCGTCCGTCAGATGAACGAGCGCAAACCGCATGACCGGCACTTCCGTGAGTGTCAATGGCTGCGCTCGGTCTTTCTTCACAAATGCGGCCCAGCATTCTGCATGCTCATGCGATGGTAAGCCTCGCCAGTCCTCAACGGTCCAAGGCAACCGGACACCTCGATAAACGACCTGCATCGGTGTGTTCAACCCCTCGCCATGTATCGTTGTACGTAAGATGGTGTGCCGATGCACCGTTTCATGCCACGCGCGTTGAAAGGCAGCCACATCCAAATGTCCACGCAGCGCACAACGCCACTGATCGAACTCTGAAAGCTTGGCATCGGGATTAAGGGAGAAGAACAGAGATTGAATCGGAGCCAGTGGATAGATATCTTCGATGTCCCGCCGCCCATCCATTAACTGATCCAATGTGGGTTGATCGATTCGCGCCAATGGAAAATCGGATGGTGTGCGACCGCCGATGTTCGGCAACTCACAATGTGCGATCAATTCCTTCAACGCAGCCAAGAATTCGTTCGTCAATTGGTTGATAGCCGATTCGGTATGCAGCGCCGGGCAGTAGGTCCAAGAAAGTTCCAGGTGTCCGTCGATCACCATGCCGTTGACTTCCAGTGCATACCGTCTGCGCTGTTTAGGGCTGTGCCATGGTCCGGTGGATTCTGATGTAAATCTAAAAAGTTTCGAGCCTGACAACAATTGATCGAGTTGTCCGAAGTAGTTGAACACTATCGAGGGTTCCGGTCGCGCCGAAAGACTGGACTCAGGCTCCAAATAGCGCAAGAGACCGTACCCGATGCCACGCCTCGGCACTCTGCGAAGCTGTTCCTTAATCGACTTCAATGCTTCTCCTGGATGCCAATCCTTTTCTGTCTCGGACAATTCCAACCGCACGGGAAAAATGGACGTGAACCAGCCAACGGTGCGCGACAGGTCTAGATCTCGAAGGAGATGTTCTCGTCCGTGCCCCTCAAGATTGGCAAAGAGTACGCAACCCCCGCTCCACCGAACCCACGCCCGAGCCAATGCCGTCAACAACGCATCGTTGATCTGCGTATTGTACGAAGCTGGCACCCGGTGTAACAGCGCACCCGTCTCGCCTGTGGAGAGCGCGACCTTGATCGTGACGGACGTTCCCTCGGTATTGTTCTCCGAGGATCCATTAATAATTCCACTTGGTGCGATAGCCTCGTTGAGGCCTATGGGTTCGGTCACCAACATCCAATACGGCAATTCCTCGCGTAAGGCATCCGTCTTGACAAATTCCTCTAATTCCTCTGTCCACTCCTTATAGGAGGACGTCTTCTCCGGTAATCGAGCTGCATGATCTGCCTTGAGCGCCTGGTAGGCGGTTTCCAAGTCCTCTAGAAGCGGGCGCCATGAGATGCCATCTACGGCCAAGTGGTGAACCACGAATAACAATCGGCCAGGCCTTTCTGGACCCGCATCAAAATACACGACGCGCCAAAGCGGACCACTCGCGATACTCAGGCTTGTCTGCGCAGAGGCCGCAACCGATTCCACGTACCGCCGGTGGCCGGCTTCATCCGATTCGGGGACATTCTCCCAACTTAATGGTGGGACCTCTTCGACGGGAGAATAGCATTGACGCCATTTGGGCCCTTCCCGAAGGTACCGCAACCTTAGCGCATCGTGGTGCTGGCTCAATTCCTTAAGTGCGCGCTCCAACAAGCCACGGTCCATTCGGTCTGTGACCTCAATAAGCAATGCCTGGTTGTAATATTGGATCTCTTCAAGGTTCTGCTCGAACAGCCATTGCTGTATCGGAGCCAACGGCACATCTCCTGCCACCACTGGTCGAATCGCTTGCACGTCCTCCTTCGCCTCAACCACCGCTGCAAGCTCAGCTATGGTCTGATGTGCAAACATCTGCTTGGGTGTCAGCATCAGGCCCTCCCGCCGTGCCAACGAGATCGTCTGAATGCTCAAGATCGAATCGCCGCCAAGTTCAAAAAAGTTGTCGTGTATCCCAACTCGCTCAACCCGCAGAACCTTTGACCAGATCGCCGAGAACTTCTCTTCTACTGGTGTCCTTGGAGCTTCATACCGACGAGAGAGTTCCGGCCGTTGTTGTTCAGGCGCAGGCAAGGTCTTCCGATCCACCTTGCCATTTGACGTCAACGGCAATTTGTCCATAAACACGAACGCCGCCGGCACCATATAGTCGGGCAATTGTTTCTTGAGATGTTCACGGAGGGACACCACATCGGGCGCCGGGAACGGCGTGACAAGATAGGCTGCGAGGGACTTCACTCCGGGGATATCTTCGCGCGCTATGACGACCGCTTCTCTGACCATGGGATGTTGGCACAGAACCGATTCGACTTCACCCAACTCGATGCGGAATCCACGAATCTTGACTTGGTGATCGATCCGACCCAAATACTCAATGTCTCTCCCTGGGAGAAAGCGTGCGAGGTCACCAGTCCTGTAAAGACGGCCCTCTGGCTTGCCCGTGAGATGGTCGGGAATGAATCGCTCCGACGTCAGCTCTGGACGGGAGAGATACCCTCTCGCCAATCCTGCTCCGCCTACAAACATTTCTCCGAGCACTCCGATCGGTACCGGCTGCTGCTGCTCGTCCAAAATGTAGACTTGGAGATCGGGAATCGGCACCCCAATGACACTGCCTGATTCGAGTTCATTCATTGAAATCGGACGATATGTCACATGAACTGTCGTCTCAGTAATGCCATACATGTTGACGAGTCGCGGTCTCTCATCCCCATGCCTCTCAAACCATGATCGCAGACTCTGCAACTCTAACGCTTCTCCTCCAAAGATCACGTAGCGAAGGGCCAAGTCCTTCTTTCCCAAAAATTCTTCAGCCTGAATGAGCTGTCTGAACGCAGAGGGCGTTTGATTCAACACCGTAACTTGCTCGCGCGAAACTAGTTCGTAGAAGGCCTCAGGAGCCCGGCTGACCATGAACGGCACCACCACGACTCGGCCGCCATAGAGCAACGCGCCCCACATTTCCCAGACAGAGAAATCGAACGCCGTGGAATGGAACAATGTCCAGACGTCCCGCTCATCGAATGCGTACCACGCCTCTGTGGCGGTAAACAGCCTCGTCACGTTTCGATGCCTGATCAAAGCCCCCTTCGATTTACCAGTCGTCCCTGAGGTGTAAATGATATAAGCAAGACTTTCTGCAGTTGCTCCTCCCAAAGGATTGAAGGTCTGGTACGACTGAAATTCAGAAAGTTCCGCGTCATCCACGCAAATCACCTGTGCCTGATGGACCGGCAGATCAGCAGCAAGTTTCGATTGCGTCACCAGGAATGGCGCTCGAGCATCTTCCAACATGAACGCTAGCCTGTCCTTGGGATATGCAAGATCGATCGGCAGATAGGCTCCGCCGGATTTCAGGATTGCGAGGAGACTGATCACCAACTCTAGGGACCGTTCCAAGCAGAGTCCGACGATGATTTCAGGGCCGACCCCGCGTGCTCGTAGCGCATGCGCCAATCGATTGGCGCGCAGATTCAATTCTTCGTATGTCAATGACCGTCCTTCGTACGTCAAGGCCACTGCATCTGGCGTACGTGCAACTTGCGCTTCAAACCATTGATGCAATGTCTCATAGGACGGTATCCGGGCGTTACCCGTATTCCACTCGACGAGTAATTGTTGTCGCTCGATTGGGGTCAGAATAGGCAGCTGCATAATAGGACTGGAGGAATCTTGGATCATTCCCTCCAACACGATACCTACATGACCGAGAAGTCGCTCGATGGTCGATTTTTCAAAGAGATCGACATCGAAATCGCCCTGCAACGTGATGCCCGAAACTGCCGGCATCACGGTGATCGTCATATCACATTGCGCCAAGAACTCGCTCAAATCGGGATCTGCCATCGGCCAGCCGAAAGTCGATCGATCGGAGACATCAGCTAGGCAAAGGGCGACGTTGAAGAGACGGTGACCGAAAGCGCCGTCAGGGACGCCGGCCCAAGATTGAAGTTCTCGAAAGGAATAGGCAGCATGGGCTTCAGCATCAACCAGAAGGCGCGCCAATTCTCTCGCCAAATGGTCTCCCGAAACGTCTTTCAAGAATGACGTCCTAGTCTTGATAGGAAACAAGGGGAAGCTCTTTCGCGGAACCTCGCTTGCCGGGTAACCGGGCTGAGTTACCGCTCCCACCACTACCGCCTCCTGGCCGGCGTAACGAAAGAGTACGGTGCTAAACGCGGCTAGAAAAACAGCGAGTGGAGGAACGTTTAGCCGCGAACAGAGCTTCCGCAGACCGTCACTGGTCGATAGCGCCAATGTCATTTCAGCGCTGTCTCGGACGTAGGAAGGGACCGACGGTCGAGGATGATCTATGGGCAATGACACCAGCTCCCCAGGGCACGGGAACTCGCGACGCCAAAAATCCAGATCCGAGGTTTCTACGCTCACAGAGCCCTCAACCTTATTTTCAGAAAAATGCGACAGCACTTATCCCACTCCGATGGAAATTCTTTCCGACGCGGCAAGACGATTGGCCTCCCCTATCTCTCCCTCGTGAGGCGAAATAAGAAATTCTTCGAGCACCAACAAGTCGAGCTTGGCGAAGAGAAAGGTGTCCAGAGCTTCGCCCGGAGTACAGATCATCGGCTGTCCCTTCACGTTGAACGACGTGTTCAGCAAAATGGGTATGCCGGCAATCTTCTCGAATGCGCAAAGCAACTCATGCAATTTCGGATAGTGTTCTCGAGACACCGTTTGCACCCGAGCCGACCCATCAATATGGGTAATAGCGGGCAGTTTGTCGCGATAGGCTGCGCGCACTTGCGTCACCAGGAGCATATGCGCATAGGCTTCCTCTTCCCCTTTCTGGATTTCGAAGTATGTGCTGGCGGCCTCTTTTGTGACTACCGGGGCGAACGGGCGGAATCCTTCCCGTTTTTTCACCAATGCATTGATTTTGTCACGCATCCCTGGGTCGCGCGGATCGGCCAAAATACTGCGGTTCCCTAAAGCGCGCGGACCATATTCCATACGCCCTTGGAACCACCCCACGATTTGCCCTTGGCTCAGGCGTCCCGCAACCTCACCATACAGCGACGGAAAAGCCTCCCCCAGCCGAACGACACAATCCTTTCTCGGACCCAACATTTCCTCTATTTCTTCTCGACTGAAGCACGGCCCCCATAACGGAGCAGCCATTCGCTTCGGCTCAAATTTTGGGTTGTTGAGGCTATGTACATGCAGCGCCGCCCCCAATGCAACGCCATCATCTCCCGCTGCTGGCTGGACAAACATGCGCTTGAATTGACGGCTGCGCTTGATAACGCCATTTGCCGAACAGTTAAGAGCCACGCCACCAGCCATGCACAAATTCTCCATTCCAGTCTCCCGTCGGAAATGTCGAAGCACGTGCAGTTGACAGGTTTGCACCACAGCCTGGAGAGCAGCCGCAATGTCTTTGTGCTGTTGCGTGAATTCGGCGCCTGCTTCTCTCCGTGGACCGAAACGACCTTCTAATTCATGCAAGATTCCGCTGTGAGTTTCTTTTTCCTGCTGGGTTCGATTGCTGGCAAAGAGTGGAATCGTGTACGTCCCATCCTCGCGCAAATGGACCAAGTCAGAGATCTGGCCATAATACTTCCGTTGGTTACCGTACGGAGCCAGCCCCATCACCTTGTATTCGTCCACGCCGAAATAGAATCCTAGGTAGATGGTAAAGACCCCATAGAGGATACCCAGAGAATGGAGTGAGGAGACTTGCCGTAAGACGGTAATGTCTTTCCCTTGGCCGACAGCAACCGTCATGCTATTGATCTCTCCCATGCCGTCACTGACCAGAATGAGCGACTCAGAGAATCCGCTGGGGAAGAATGCGCTTGCTGCGTGAGCCAGATGGTGATTGACCGGTACAAGTTTTTCGGCCCATCCGCAATTCGGAAACCACTCATCCAGATTCCGCCGCTGCACATCCGGACTGTAGACCTCGGCATATTGTTGCCGGCTATACTCATCCTCCGTAAAGTATTCCCTGAAGGGTTCATAGGCAAATCCATGTGCAATATAGTCAATTTGTTTTGGATCTAAATGCCCTTCTCTTAAGCAATTCCGAATTGCATGGACCGGGAAAAGTCCGGTTGTTTTTTCACGAGTAAACCGTTCTTCAGCCGCAGCTGCAACAATATCTGAGTCTGTTACGAGGGCAGCCGCAGAGTCGAATCCCTGCGCAATTCGATACTCTCGGGCTGATAAACCGGGGAACTGCTTCCTCTTGAAGGATACGCTTTGGTGCAAACCGCTGAATCCGATTATATTCATGGGGTCCTCTAAAACCAGTTAGTTGGAGCGAGAATACTTCTCGACGCGTTTCCGCCAATTCCGATCACGCCAGGATCGCCGTGCCCCGGCACAAGTGAGATACACATGGCTAGCAAGTGACACCAACGGGTTGCGCCGCCTCATTGCAACAAACTTGATGAGTTCATGCCAGTTGGATTCATTCAAGACATTTGCGGCGACCGTCACGCTTGGCGTCAGCATCTTGACGGTGTGCCACCAGTGACTTGGCATAAAGAGCAACTCACCTGGCTCAAGGATAAACTTGATCGGCACGGCCTTGGCAAAGAGGGGGAACTGCTTCAAGTCTGGGTGTTCGATATTCTTGAGCAAAGAAAGGTTTTTCTGTTCGAACGATGGATAGAGAAAGCGTTCCTGATCAGGCGGAAACACGATAAACTCCTTACACCCGTAGATTTGCATAAGAAATGCGTGTGCGCCGGCCCCATCATAGTGCAATGTCGGAAACACGCTGCCCTTACCCCCAATGAAAAGCTCGATAGCGGCACCACGTCTCAAAATCGTCTCTACCCGTCGTATCAGATAACGATCGGGCAACCAGTTAGGCAAAAGATACTCTGGCAGCGGCTCAATATCCTGTTTCAGGGAAGGGAATAAGTCATAGAGGACACGATTGCGGAAATAGGGTGCAGGGTTTTCATCGGTCGATGCGAGGACTCG
>JBBRRN010000057.1:0-12076 GCA_038200685.1 Nitrospirales bacterium | reverse complement strand
TATCGTCAGCCCAATCCGCAAGTTGTTACATCGCGTGACATTCTTCTACGGAGACATCGAATCTATCGACCTCGTGAATCAGCGAGTCGGCCTGTCGCATGGGCACGAGGAACATTGCCATTCGTTACCCTACGATCACCTGGTGCGGGGCCTCGGTTCAATCAGGAATTTCTTCAACCTTCCAGACTTGGCAGCTTGTGCGCTCACGATGAAATCGCGAGCGTAATGCCTCCCAATTACGCTCGACGTCCTGATTCTCTTTCTTGTCCTTTCTCTTCCCCGTAAGACAATTCCTACAGATGGCACCGACCAATTACCACATGCATGAACGGCTGACTCTTATCCCTCCCAATGAGGTGATGGTGTTTACTTCAATTCAGAAGCCATCGGCGAAAACGGATTTTGGCGCGCTATGACAGGTTAGAGACAGGATATCTCCGAAGTTCATGGGGTCGGATTCTGTTGGGGAGATAGGAGAACTGGAGATGAGTTGTCAGCGTTGCGGAGGAGTGTTGGGTACCGAGCTTGCGGCTTCGATGTACGAATTAGTCTGCGGAAAGGGTGTGATCGAGAACCGATACTGTCATTGCGACGACGTCCAAAGTCCGGTGCAAGCGTATCCGCTCCGAGAGGGGAAAGGCACTCTCGTCGAAGGGGTACCTGAAACCACTACATCGGAAGGGGGAGGGCATCTAATCGCCTATGGGAAACACGTATTCGTGGTCGATGACGACGAGAGATCGGGCGCGTTTGTAATCGGCAATGTGGTGGCAAAGGAGGAACAGATCATGGGCACAGAAAGTGTGGACGCGGACGAGGCTGTGCTGAACATGCTTCAACCGTATGAGGGGCTGATGATGGATGACCTCATCGCTGAGCGACCAGAGCTCAGGTGGCCAGAATTGTTTCTTGCCATCGATCGGCTGAGCCGAAAGAACCTGATTACACTCCATCGTGTGGGCCTGAGCTATCAAATTTTCCTGATGAACCAAGAGTGGACCCTCGGCCGGGGGCAACATCAGTAACGAGCCAGACATCTGCGAAGTGGTGGCTAGATTCGTGTGAGGCGATAACCCATGTTCACGAGTATCCTCTTGGTCCTGGTGGTGTTCCATGGGCTCCTGTTACTTGGGGTGGCGGTGTGGTTCGTTGTGCAGTTCGTGGAGCAGGATGGGGGGAAAGTGGTGGCTAGAAAACATTCCAAGACACGTGCGGAGAGCCGGCTCTTTCAGACCAGCCACCAGACGAACAAGGTGAATACTGTTGGCGTGAGCAGGTTGTTCGAAACAGTCTCTCTGGAGGGAAGGGAGCTTTTACATGATGAAGGCGACGATGTATCGGGGTCGAATCACACGGGGCCATGTGTTGGCGGGCCTGGCGGCGCTGGTGACCGCATTCCTCTTCACGGGGCTCAGTTTCGCCGGGACCGAGGACCATCGCACACTCCGACTCCTGCTAGAGAAACATATCATCACACAAGACGAGTATGACCAAGCCGTCCAAGAGGAAGAGCGGGCGACGGTCGCCGAGGAAGAACGCCTGAAGCAGGCGAACGCAATCACGAAGAGCGGGCTCCAATTCAAAATCGGCGGCTTTTCCGAAATCGATTTCATCGATGACAATACCCACAGTTTCCCGGAAATCATCGGCAACAAACCGGTTCTGCATAGTAGCACGCTGGCCGGGGCCAACAGTCTGTTTGTGATGAGCCCGCGGAACAGCCGCATCACCTTCGATGTGCGCGCACCGGAGCGGGTTGGGATCAAGTCTCGTTATTTTGCCTCGATCGATTTTCTCGGAAACCAACCGGCGGTCGGCCCCTCCGGCGTATCGGAGTTCTCCGCGCTGACCAGCCCCGTGGCGCGCATCTTTCAAATGTACTTTCTGGTGGAAACGCCGGTGGCCGATGTGAAGATCGGGCAGGATTGGTCGCGGTTTGGATTCATGTCGCAGTATTCCAGGGGATCCGTCACGGTCGCGGCGACGCCGGCGAATATGTTTAATCGGTGGGTTCAAGCCAGCGTATCGACGCAACTCCGATTGACGGATGACAGACCAAGCTGCTGCTTCACCCCAGGCCGTCAAATCGGGAGTTCCAGGTCTCTGGCTTGATGGCCCCGGCAATACTGTCATGCCCATCGCTGAAGCGCTCTCTTTGAGCGTGAAAAGGGTCAGTACTTATCGAGCTCCCATTCTAGAGACACCATCTCGGATCGTCCGTGGCCATAACCCAATATCCTTTCTCCTTCCCAATCTGTCTTTCCCGAGCTCCCCGTGGACACGTAAGAATTTGCCTACCCCAAGGCCGCTGAACATCTGACAGTGGGTTTGGCCGCGATCTGATCGAGCGCCATGCCGAAGTCGTGTGTAATGCCGCTATACGATGAGAAGAAAAAGGAGGGTTGCTCTATGACACTTCAATTCCCTCATAACGCACAGCAGGAGGAACACAGGTGGCTGTGGCCGCTGATTCCGTCTATTTTGGCCGCGGGGAGCTTTATCTCGACCGTTGACTCCGCAAGTCTGGCTGCGGCAGCGGAATGCCAGGTCACCGAAGAGAGGGGTCGATTCAAAGTATGACAGCATGGAAGGGTATCACGTCAAGCACTCTGTCACTCATCAACACCGCAGAGGGAGAAGTCTTTGGTGGATTTGTCCTGTCTCCAGTGCGAGAGGTTGCGCCGTATATGAATAAGAGCCTATTTGCTTGGGGTAATACCGTGGATCAGGAGAGTGCCGCAATCGGTGTTTGTTTGAGCCAGGATATTCGCAAGAGCATACGCTTCAATCAAACCAAGATCACACCCATCGGTAAGACCCAAGCCAAAGCTCTCACACAGGTCATGAAAGTTTCCGTTCTCCCGTATAACGGGAAGAGACAAGTGTTCAAGATGCGAACGACTTTGCCGGAGATCGGAATTTCTGCGTATCAGCAGGCTCAGACAATCATCGGACCGGTTCAGGAATTCCAGAAACCCATTCTATCCGGTGGGCGCAGCGTGATCCAGGCCGGTGCTGCGCTACCCTCCACAGTCGAATTATCTTCTCTGTTTGGAGGTCAGCCCTTTGTTGCTTTGAACCAATTCCAGAATGCTCTGCAATTGCCTGGCAATGAATCCCTCCGTATGAACCTGACGACGACGCAAGCGTTGCATGAAGGAAACTGTGCGAGCGGATGTCCATAAGGTTGCTGTAGGACATCACCCCTCACCCAATAAAGTCGGAGGCCCGGAAATACCTTCTGACCCAACAGATGCACAAAAACGATGCACCTCTTTATCCCCTTGGTCCATCACGCGAAACGGCTGATTGAGGTGCACATTCTCCGCTCCGGATGGGGCCGGACCTGGAATGTCATGGAAGTCCGAGGGATCGGGGCCGTTTAGGTGGAGTCATTCGGGAATCTGCACTTGGTTGGACGTCGATGAAAATTCGGCCCCTATCATTGTCCGTGTTCTAGTTGAATGATCAGTCTCAGCGTTTGGCAGAAGAGAACGAGCGACAAAAGCCAGGAGGGAACGATATGTCGTGTGAACGGTGTGGAGGATTGATGGTCATCGAAACAAATTGTGAACTCATGGACCGAGAATCCCGTAAGGGGATCGATATGGCACGGTGCGTGAACTGCGGAAACCTTGAGGACGTATACATTCGTACCAATAGAGTGATTTCGCGTGTGCCGACACAGGTCGAGTCGCACACAGAGGGAGCCAGAAGATCAACTGCGATTCGGCCACGCGCGTTAGAGCAGTCCATACAAACGGAACGTGTCATGGTGGAGCCCCCACGCGGTCGTGCCCCACGTCTTCCTGTAGGAGCCCCTTCCGTCAATACACGGACAGTTCGCACCCGCACGTATTGAATTTGAACATTGTCTGTAGTTAGGGGTTCGCCTCTGTTTCTGAAATGTCATCGCAATTAGGTTCTGTGATACTTCGCAGCTTGATGCGGGGAGTTGTATGTTTCCACAGAAGTGCTTGCACATCAATCTAATCAATTGTTGGTCTCACCGACACGACAGATGCGATGGAGCGATTGTGGGAACACAGAGCGAGTTAGTCGGAGCATGGCATCGTTCCTCGATGCTGCGAGGAGTCTTCCGATCCTATAACATGGGTGGGGTCTTTCGGTAATAGCGTTGTGAGTCGATAGGTAGGGGAGACACGTGACATGACTGGTCGGATGTCTGACACATTGAGAGAGGGATGCCCAGTAAGACTGGGAACGACAAACAGCCTGTTATGAGAGAAGGAGGGGCTTATGGACGGATATGGAAAGCGAATACTTGTCGTTGAAGAAGATCCGAGCTGCCGAGCCCTTTTGGAAGTCCAGCTGGAGCAAGAAGGATACGCCGTGTATGCGGCTTGTGATTGTATGGCAGGAACAGATGAGATGCGGAAACGACACTTTGACGCTGTCATCGCGGATGGTCATATGCCCGGATTCAGCGGCGTCGAATTCGCCAAATTCTGCAGGGCCTCGTGGCCTGACACTTTGGTCATTCTCCTTACTAGAGATCCTCACTGCACGACGGACAACGAAGGTGAAGTCGATAAGGCCAGTATACGTAAACCCTGCGAAGCGGCCCAGGTGCTGAGTATACTGCGCACAGCCACTCAACCGGTTCAGATCGAGCAGGCACCTTCTCCATGGCTCAGATGACAAACTGAGAATCGTACCCACGGACAACAGTGGGCTGTCAGAAAAGGTATATTGCCAGACACAAAGGAGCACCCTATGGATGGCCGAGGCAAAAAAATCTTGTCGTGGAAGATTGCGAGGGTCTTCGAAAGTTGTTGGGATGTCTGCTTGAACAAGAGCAGTATGAAGTCCATCTTGCGGGGGATGGATATGAGGCATTGGGCCTTATGCGCAAAGGGCCGTTTGATGCCGTCATTACGGACTGGGACATGCTCAGGTTGAATGGATCAGAGTTCCTTGCCCTCAGCCGAATCTTCTGGCCAGAGACTCCCATCATTATTATTTCGGCTCACGCGGCTCCTTCTCCCGAAGGACCTCCTCAAGGAGCCTTCGCATGGCTCAATAATCCGTATGGCTCTGAGGAACTGTTGCAGATCCTCCGAACGGCTGTCCAAACAGCTGTTCGGAGGCACCGGGGACAATCCATCACCCCAATATTACAACCATGACCATGTCTGGTCCCATTCAGGGTTTAAGTCTGTGGTCCTAGTTTTCCTATAAAATGGGCAGGATTTGCTTTTATGCCTCATACGCAGATCGTCATCATCGGGGGTGGTTTCGGAGGCCTGGCGGCCGCGCAATCGTTGCGCGATGCTGATGTGTGGCTCATCGACCGCACCAATCATCACCTGTTTCAACCGTTGCTCTACCAGGTGGCTACGTCCGCGCTGTCTCCCGGCGATATTGCCTGGCCGTTACGCACGATCTTTCGACGGTATCCGCATGTTCGCGTGGTGATGGATGAAGTCTTGTCCATTGATCGTGTGGCGCGCCTCATATGGCTGCGGGATAGCGCGCCGGTTGTATTCGATGCACTCATCGTCGCGCCAGGATCGCGACATTCGTATTTCGGGCATGACACGTGGGAGGCGTTTGCGCCGGGGCTCAAGACGCTTGCCGATGCGGTCTACCTTCGCGAGAAGATACTGCTGGCGTTTGAGGAGGCCGAGCGACGGCGTCGCTCCACTGGCACCCAGGACCGGCTTACATTCGTGATCGTCGGGGGTGGTCCCACTGGGGTGGAGTTGGCTGGTGCACTGGCGGAGATCGGACGGAAGGCGATGGGGCCGGATTTCCCACACTTGCGCCTCGATGATCTGGCCATTTTGCTGCTAGAAGGCGGCTCTCGCGTTCTTCCAGGGTTCAGCCCTGAGCTGTCGGTGAAAGCGGTGGCTGCGCTCGAACGCAAGGGCGTTACGGTCAAGCTCAACAGTCCGGTGAGTGAGATCCGAGACGATGGCCTGATGATCGGAAGCGAATTCGTTCAATCCACGCATATCATCTGGGCGGCAGGCAATAGAGCGTCGCCGTTGCTGACCTCGCTTGGAGTGCCTCAGGATGGGTCCGGTCGGATCAAGGTTCAGCAGGATCTGACGATCCCAGGCGATCCATGGATTTTTGTTATCGGCGATGCGGCGCATTGTGTCGATCCAGGCGGGAGTCCTCTGCCGGGAATCGCTCCTGTCGCCGTGCAGCAAGGCCGCTATGTTGCGGCGCTCATTCGTGGGGAGACCGCTCCCGAGCGGCGCCGGCCATTTGTCTACGCAGATCGAGGTATGCTGGCGACCATCGGCCGCGCACAAGCCGTGGCCCAGTTCGGCCTCTTGCGCCTTTCCGGACTCTTTGCCTGGTTGCTGTGGTGCGTGGTGCATATCTTCTTACTGATTGAGTTCCGCAGTCGCGTGCGGGTGATGTCGGAATGGATCTGGTACTATCTCACATTCAAGCCGGGCGCGAGAATCATCTATATGCAGACACGCCAGGCTAGAGGAGAAGAGGGACGTCTCCGTCGCGCTTCGCGGGGTCTGGCTCGAAAGAATGAGCCGGCCTCGAAAGATTGAGAGGTAGGCCTTGCACCCCAACATCGTGCGGCTGGGGGTTCCGTCTCGGAGGTTTCGTCACGAACCCTTGTGAATGATGCGACCTCGGCCATTCGACAATGGAGGTGATACCATGCTTCGTAAGATCTATTCGACCTTCTCGTTCTTCATCCTCCCCGCCGTCGTGCTGCTGACCCCGCTGGGGGCCCAATCGAATTCGACGGACCTCGAAGAAGTCGCTCGTATGAAGTCCGGCCATCAACAGGTCGAGGGGGTGGTGATTGAAGAGAAGTCCGGTCTCTATACTGTCAGGACATCGACCGGAGCCACGCTGACGCTGACCGAATCGGCGGCCGTTCGTCACGGCCAGCGCGCCCCGAAAGTCGGTGATGAACTGACGCTCTGGGTCAACGAAGGCAATATGGTGATGGATGCCCGTCCGAAGGGGCAACCCGGCAAGGCTCCTCGCTTCATCACCGGCATGCTCGCATCGATTGATAATGTCAAGTCTCAGATGACGCTGGCGACGTCGGGAGGGAAGAAGAGTTTTAACCTCAGACCCGAGAACCGCATGTTCAGGGATATCGCTGTCGGCGCTGAGGTCACGATCGAAGTGAATGACATGGGAGAGGTCATCGACATTCATAGGGACAGAAAGTAAGGCGATTCAAGTTTTCGATGCGAGCGATGCGCGCTCAACAGCCAGATCGAGAGAAAGGGATACGTCCGCCACGCATCGAATTTCCCAAGGCCAATTACGAGTCGAGGCAATGCCCGGCAGGACATTGTGACGAACGACTATGATCGGCTGCAGGTTCTCTCCTCATTCACCCCCGTCATCGATCGCGTTGGATGGTTTTACCATGCCTATTGCCTAGGTGGTTTTGGCGATGGATGTGGCAGGGCGGTTGCCATTTGGAGCAGATTGCAAGGTAGATGTTCTTGGATTCTGCGGGCTTCATGGAGGAGTGTTTCGCTCATGCAGCGGCTCTTGCGCTACCTCGCCAGGCTCGCGCCGATGTTCAGCGGGTAAGGTATGGGGTCTGGTCTTGTGACCCAACATTGCGGCGTCTCGTTTGCGCGCCGCTCTTGAGAGAAACGTTTGTGTATGCCAGGGTTCATGGCGCTAGTTGTGCGAGTTGCCTAGAGAATGGATACGCAGGAAAGGAATTACGGTTTGTGCTACTGTGCGCTTCAGAAAACACTGCAGGCTCACATGATCCGCGCCATCTCTGCTCTTGTACTCTGTACTGCCGTCTGGCTTATCGGCTATGCTGCGTCTCAGCCGATTGCACCGAGCCCCATCGGGAAATCCTTGTTTGGGAAAAGTAAACAGGAACTCGCCGCCTGTGCTGGCAACCCTGTTCAGGAAATGAAGACAGCCGATGGAACTGTGCTGGCATATTACAAGGAAGCGCCGATGCTTGAAGGTAGAAAGCCCATCTTTCTGTATGAACGCTGCTAACGATCACGTACAGATACTGGACAATGGTATGTGCATGGGAGGATTCCGTTGGATGCGGGTGGTAGTAATCAATCTGACATCCCCGGCGTGAATCTCATGTCCTCGAGTATCTGCCGGTCCCTGCCTAGCTGTTCCTCTCGTGGTCTAAATCAATGAGCGTGATGGTGGTTCCAGCCCGGACCTCGTGGGCAGGGAGAAAGGAGGACATCATGACGTGTCTCATCGTCCATCATACACAGGTTTGCCTTGCCGTATTCTCAATTGATTTGTGAGAAGCGTTTGGAACAGCGACGGGTCACCACCTTTGTTCGTGCAATTGGATTCCTGGCCATGAGTTTCATGGGGTTCCTCGCCTCACCTCCCTTGTCCCTTGCGCTGGAAAAATATGGTCGTCCGTTGCCGTCGATGGATCAGCCGGACGATGTATCAGCACGAGAAGCCGAAGAGACTTTATTCGGGGGATACTTCCTCACGGCTGCCTTCGTATCCAACCCGACCTTTGCGGCTCGTCCCGATAATACGGGATTGGTCGGTCTCCGACACATGCTTCACTTGGAAACCGACCTCTATAAGCAATACCTTACCTTCTACACCGATCAAAACTTCTTTTCAGATCGAACAAAAGGATGGATCGAACTGAGCGAATGGGATGGTACCTTCGCTTTAACAGGCCTCGTGGATCGATTTGGCTGGCGTATTCAGTATGAGCGAGATGCTCCGCTCGATAAGGGTGGAACCAAACAAGTCTATGCAGATACCTTGCTGACGTCTCGATTTCAGGCCACAGAGGATTTGAATTGGTGGAAAGGTATCTTCCCGAATCAGAACCTGACTGCCTATGCCGGTACCGGCTGGCTGTTTCATAACAGTAACTACTTTGCGCGACCAGATAATACCGGGAAAGCCCTTTTTCGATATGTGGCCCACGCGGACCTCGACCTCTACAAGAATAGAGTCGTGCTGTATGGAGATATGAATCTCTTTACAGACCGGGAGGCTGGAAACACGCTCAACCCTACCGAGTTGGATTGGATTATAGGGCTGGCGTTGCGGTTTCGCGAGGACATGGAAGTAAGCGTGTATCGAGAACAGGACCAACCATTGGACAGGCCAGGACTCGTTCAAAAATATTGGGCCGTTCAACTCCGGTACTCGTTTGATGTTCCCAAGCGGTTCTGGAAGAAGTGAGGCGCTCGACGACACCCTCTCTTCACAGGAAGGCTGCTGCTGTTTTGCATAATGGTGGGATCGGAGATCGGGTGTTTTTGGCGTGGTGTACGGGCGCAGTTGCCGCTGTGCTTATTGGGCATGGGTCTGTGCAGTAGTTTTCGGGTGGCTGTAGTCGAGAATCACGGAGGTGGAAACTCACTGGCCCGATCACTTCGCAATCGTGATGCTGGGGACTCCAGCACGAGGCACGTCGGTGACGGTCATCTGGAGCAATGGATATAGCAGGACGTCATTCTGGAGCCATCTCGCGGCACTCAGGCGGGGTGGGGCGTCATATGGGTGATAGGTTCAATTCGCAGTGAGCAATATTGAACAGGCAGAAGAGAGGTTTTCACTTATGATGATGTGGCCTCGCAATAAGGCAGGAGGTGCTGACGGCGATATTCGAACTGAAGAATTTGTCGTTTATTGATGAATTTGACTGGCACACGCTTAATTTTCTCGCTAAAAGAGCAGCACATACAGGAGTTCAACAAAAACGGAGGTGCGTATGTCTAAAGATCGTCTGAATCAGACAAAGCATTATCAGGAATGTATTGCCGCCTGTTTCGCTTGTGCCCAGACCTGCGAGACGTGCAGCGACGACATGATCGGCATGGACCATCATGGTGATCAGAAGCTCATGGCACAATGTATTCGGTTGTGCCGCGAGTGCGCGGATATCTGCGTGCTGGCCGGTCAATGGATGAGTCGAGGCTCCGCAATGAGTGATCGAGTGTGCGGCCTCTGCGCCGATATCTGTGACGCATGTGCCGAGGTCTGTGAACAGCACGCCCCTCATCATGCTTTGTGCGGACCTTGCGCCACAGAATGTCGTCGGTGCGCAGAACTGTGTCGAAAAATGATACATACGGCGGCCTAGCCGTCGAGGTAAGGAGCCATCATGAAACGCGGAATGATCGAGTTGATGGTATTGTTGGCGGTTTTTCTCCAGGGTCCTATCGCCAACGCTATGGAGACGAGTCAGTCCATCCGGCCCGTGTCAGGCCCGATAGATCCTTTACCGCCAAAACCGTTACCCCCTTCACCGTCACCAGGGCCCACTGAGCCGAAGCTGCCGAACCAGATTCTGCCCGTGCCTAAGGAGATATTATGTTCGTGAAGAGGATCGTCCTGCTTGCCGCGCTACTCAGTGCGCCTTCTTTATCGATGGCAGCGTCGCCTGAGCATACGGGCCAGGGTACGCATGTCGTCATCGGGACGCTTGAGGAACTGGATATGTCCAAGATGAGTGGAAAGATTAAAACAGATCTAGGACAGACGGTCGTGTTCACGATGATGAGGCCGGACTTATTTAAGGGAATATCGGTAGGAGAACGCATCGCCGTCCGCCTGGATGATCAAGGACACGTGATAAGGGTCATGGATACGACCGTTCCGGAACTCCCAAGCCCTGAGAAGTAAGCCGATCAACCGCGCCTTATTCTGACTGGCCCTCTTCATCATACCCCCTCCTTCCTGTGATCAAGCCGCGCCCACAACCGTTTTTTATAGCGAGATTGGGATGGCCGGATGGGCAGCAGCGATCTCATCAGAGAAGCGCTGCGTCCTCAATAAACCTATTCAAGGGTCTTGGCGTCGAAGCTAGCGAGGGCTTCGTCTTGAACGGTATAGCTGACCTCGACTGGGGTGCAGCAGACTTCACAGTCCTCGATGTAGGTGTGACGGCGTACTGAGAGGTCTAGAACCATAGAAATCTCTTCCCCACAAGAGGGGCAGGTGAAGGTGTGTTCCATTCTGAGAAAGGTATCGCAAATTCATGTGGATGACAATACAGGTCGCCGGACCCTGTGATTCTTACTGATGAGACCGTCAAAGTGTGCGCGTATAACTTCTCTGAAAGTGCATTTCTACAGGCAACACAGGCGATTATTGAGCTCACGCTACGCACTATTTGATGGTCGGCTCAGTAACTGACTTTCTATCAACAAGCTCAGGATTCTTAGATACGGGGTGGGGTGTGCAATTCCATATAGCGGAACTCGTCTGTGCGCAGCTCTTCGGTGCCGAGGCCTTCTGCATGAGACGCCTGCTGCTCTTCATAATGGTGAGATCGGATGGTGTGCGGCGTGGTTGAGGGGCGCGGTCGCCACGGTGATCCGTGGGTGGGTTTCTGTGCTGTGGCCCGGTCACTTCGCAATGGTGATGCTGGGGACTCCGACGCGAGGCACCTCGCTGACGGTCATTTGGAACAAGAGATACAGCATTTGGAAGGCCTCGCGGTTCCAGCGTGCCAACGGTCCGGTGGTGTTCACGGCGTAATATTTTCCGTGGGATTGAATCGACAAGTCAGCTCCCGAGGGCGCTCCGTCCGACAGCAGGAGCTCCATGGTATGGACGGGATTTTCATGGACTGCTGGGGTCCGTGGATCTTTGTCGACGTGGTATTCGGGGTCTTCTCCGAGCGATCGGCCAAGGAAGTTGAGCATGGTGTTGAAGCTCCGCAATCGGAAATCTCCCTTGAGAGGGTATTCCCCTCCAACGTGTCCTGGGCGGATGTCGAAGGATACATTGTTGAGCTGCCCTTCCTCCGTTTCGTCGATCAACCGGGCTCGTTCGTCCGGTGAGAGTGTATTGGGGTCATAGTTGGTGATGAGAATTTGTCCCGTGATTTGTTTTCGGAGGATGTAGCTGTTGTCTTTCTGGCTATAGGTCACGAGGTACTCTTTCTGTAACGATTGAAAACCTTCGGCTGTGACCGAGTTGGCAGGAATGGTCCAGGTCCGATGAAAGACGAGCGGTTCGGCATAGAGCTGGTTCTGGTCCTGAATGGCGGAGAGATGCAGTACCACCCGGCGGAACATCTCGTAGCCCGTCCGATCAGCCGGCGTATTGCGGTAGGCGACCGCCTGGCCATTCT
>JBBRRN010000056.1:0-12161 GCA_038200685.1 Nitrospirales bacterium | reverse complement strand
GTCCCACCCATATACCCGTTCCTTTCTCAGCCTGCTTCAGTCTTATTTCCCGTTGTTGACAGCTCAGAAACCTGCATGCTATCCTTAGTCCGATCATATTGATCGGAGACCATTATAGTCTCCGATCCTGGAGATCGGCAATAGCAATGTTGAAGATTTCGAAAAAAACTGATTATGCCCTCATGGCCCTTCAGCATATCGCGACTGTCCAATTCGGCGATGTGACGCCTGGGCGCGTGGTAAATACGAAGGAGATTGCGGAAGAATATAACATCCCTCTCGAGCTGCTGGCCAAAGTGCTCCAGACTCTTGCCAAGAACGCACTGATCGAGAGTCATAATGGTCCCAAGGGCGGATATGTGTTAGCCCGACGCGCGCACCAAATTACGATTGCGCAAATCCTCGAAAGCATCGAGGGTCCCCTGGGTATTACCGACTGTTCACACGAAAAGGACGGAGAGTTCTGCATGCAGCGGGACAATTGCCATATCCGTACACCGCTTTTGAAAGTTCAGGACAGCATTGCCCAGTTGCTCAATAGCATGACTCTGCAAGATATGATGGGTGGCACACCCCTCATCACCATTCAGTCCCCTGCGGCACAAGGAGTTGAACAATGAAACTGCCGATTTTCTTGGATAACCATTCCACGACCCCGATGGATCCACGTGTCTTGGAGACTATGCTTCCTTACTTCGTCGAGAAGTTCGGAAACGCGGCAAGCCGCAACCATGCGTTTGGGTGGGCCGCAGAGGAAGCTGTCGAGCAGGCCAGAAAGCAAATCGCGAAACTGATCAAGGCTGACCCGAAAGAGATCGTCTTCACGAGTGGCGCCACTGAATCGGATAATCTCGCGATCAAAGGCGTGTTGGAAATGTACAAAGAAAAGGGCGACCATATCATTACGTCGTCCACCGAACACCGCGCCGTGCTCGATACCGTCAAATCGTTAGAGGGCAAGGGCAAAGCGGTAGTCACCTATCTTCCCGTCGATAAATTCGGGATGGTGAATCCCGAGGATGTGCGTAAAGCCATTACAGAGAAGACAATCCTTATCTCCGTCATGCTGGCGAATAATGAAATCGGCACGATCAACCCCGTCAAAGAGATCGGGAAAATCGCCAAGGAAAAAGGCATCCTCTTTCATTGCGATGCGACGCAAGGCGTTGGCAAGATCCCGGTCGATGTGCAGGATATGGGAATCGATCTCATGTCCTTCACAAGCCATAAGATGTACGGACCCAAAGGGGTCGGGGCGCTTTACGTGAGAAAAAAGAATCCCCGGGTTCGCATTGCGGCACAAATGGATGGTGGCGGGCATGAACGCGGCATGCGTTCTGGAACACTCCCGGTGCCCTTAATCGTCGGATTCGGCAAGGCTTGTGAGCTGTGCGAGCAGGAGATGGCAAAAGACACCGCGCGGTTGATTGCGATGCGCGATCGTCTGGAGGCCAGTATCATGAAGGCTCTAGAGGAAAGCTATCTCAACGGCCATCCGACCAATCGGCTCCCCGGCAACCTCAATATCTCCTTTGCCTATGTGGAAGGCGAATCGTTGCTGATGGGCATGAAGGACATCGCTCTCTCGTCCGGCTCGGCTTGTACCTCGGCCACGTTGGAACCCTCCTACGTGCTCCGCGCGTTGGGTGTCGGGACGGAGTTGGCGCATTCCTCGATCCGCTTCGGTCTGGGCCGTTTCAACACGGACGATGAAATCGACTATACGATTAAGAAGGTGATAGAAATCGTTACCAAGTTGCGAGAAATGTCCCCGCTGTACGAGATGGCGAAAGAAGGCGTCGATTTGAAATCAGTCCAATGGGCTGCCCACTGACCCAGATAGTCAAGAGGAGGATGAACCATGGCTTACAGTGACAAAGTCGTCGATCATTTCAATAACCCCCGGAACATGGGGAGCTTCAAGAAGGACGAGGAAGGGGTCGGTACCGGCATGGTCGGAGCCCCGGAGTGCGGTGACGTCATGAAGCTTCAGATCAAGGTGGAGAACGACACGATCGTGGACGCAAAGTTCAAAACCTTCGGCTGTGGGTCCGCCATCGCCAGCTCGAGTCTTGCCACCGAATGGTTGAAGGGCAAGACCATCGATGAAGCCCAGAAGATCAAGAACACCGACATCGTGCAGGAGCTGAACCTGCCGCCCGTGAAGATCCATTGCTCCGTGCTCGCCGAGGATGCCATCAAGGCCGCCCTCGCGGACTACCAGAAGAAAGCCGATGGAGCACTGATCGACGCGAAGTAACGTGAACAAAGGGAGTGTTGCTATGGACACCACGAACGCAGAAACCCAAGCTCCGGTGATTACGCTCAGCGAGTCGGCACTGAAAGAAGTGAAACGCCTCATCAACGTGCAGGGACTCACGGAAGGGGGGCTTCGTCTCGGCGTAAAGGGCGGCGGCTGCTCAGGCCTAAGCTACACGATCAACTTCGAC
Organism: Nitrospirales bacterium; assembly: GCA_038200685.1. Taxonomy (GTDB): domain Bacteria; phylum Nitrospirota; class Nitrospiria; order Nitrospirales; family Nitrospiraceae; genus Palsa-1315. The sequence continues at coordinate 9,711 of JBBRRN010000056.1, read as the reverse complement.
GAAAAGATTGGACAGCACGACCAAGTCCATGACTTTGACGGTGTGAAAGTCATTGTCGACGCCAAGAGCGCGATCTATCTTCAAGGCACGCAGCTGGATTTCCAAAAAGACCTGATGGGTGGAAACTTCAAATTCGTCAATCCGAATGCCGACAAGACCTGTGGTTGCGGAGAGTCCTTCTCGGCATAACGAGCGTCAGTAGCGTATTGAAGCCATCCACGGGCATGGCAGCCTGCCATGCCCGCTGTCAGGGAGACCACATGGACCACCACATTCCTCGCACCGCCGGCCCACGTGAGCTGCAGATGGCTCGCAGCATGTGCTGGCACTGCCAGTCTGCAGTGGCCGGTGAATATTTCTGTGACCGTTGCGTCAAGGTCCAACCGGTTTCGAAAGAACTTGATTACTTCACCTGCCTGGGGTTTCCCCGCCGCCTCACGATCGACCAGCACCAGCTGGAAGCTAAATTCTACGAACTGAGCCGGGCATTCCATCCCGATTTCTATCAGAACAAGAGCGCTGCCGAACAGACCATCAGCCTAGGCAATTCCGCCATGTTGAATACCGCATACCGGACGCTCCGCGACCCGATCGAGAGGGCTGAGTATCTCCTCGATCTAGAAGCCGGGTCGGTGAAAGAGATTCGGAATTCTCCTCCCGCCGACCTCTTTGAAGAAATTCTTGAACTACAAGACACATTAAACGAGTACCGAGCTGTCGGCCTCGCGTCAGAACCCGAATCGACGCTCCGTGCGAAAATCCAATCGGAACGGAACACACTCGAACAGCGGCAGCGGGACATGGAGGCCGCTTTGCAGCAACTCTTTGTTCAGTGGGACAGGCTTCAAGATCGCGGGGAGGCCACCGAGCAGGCAAGGGCCGAGCGCGACCGGATATTGAAAGGGATGCGAGAACATCTGTCCAACCGCACCTACGTCAAGAACATCGTGCGCGATCTTGTCTCAACTATCGGATAATCACCGCCATGGCACGTATCGTCGGCATTGATCTCGGTACAACGAATTCGCTCGTCGCCTATATGGCGGACGGCCACCCCTGTGTCATACCAGGTCGGAACGAGCGTACGATGGTCCCTTCTGTCGTGGCGATGACCGACAACGGGCTGATCGTCGGCGATTCGGCGAAAGAACACCTGACGCGCAGCCCGGAACGAACTGTCTATTCCGTGAAACGATTTATGGGAAAGAGTCTTGAGGATCTCCAGGGCGAGCTGGCGTACTTTCCTTACCACTTGACGGAACAGGGCGGAGTCATCCGGATCAAGCTGGGCGAGAAAACGTATTCCCCGCCGCAGATCTCTGCCATGATTCTGAAGGAATTAAAGCAACGGGCTGAGGCGTACCTCGGTGAGAGCATTACCAAGGCCGTCATCACCGTTCCTGCCTATTTTAACGATAGCCAGCGGCAAGCGACGAAAGATGCCGGCATGATCGCCGGGCTCGAGGTGTTACGAATTATCAATGAACCGACTGCTGCCTCGCTAGCCTATGGGCTCCAACAGAAGACTCAGGGCACGATTGCTGTCTATGACCTTGGCGGGGGAACCTTCGATATTTCCATCCTGAAACTCAAGAACGGTATCTTCGAAGTCCTGGCGACCAATGGCGACACCCATCTCGGAGGCGATGACCTCGACCGCCGGCTCGCAGATCTTTTCGTCAAGGAAATCCGCGAGCAACATGCCCTCGACTTGAATGCCTATCCCGACCATATGCAGGCAGTCAGACTGGAAGCCGAGCGGACAAAAATCAGACTCTCCGATGAGATCAAGATGACGGCGATTCTTGACCTGCCTGAGGGCAAAGGGCGGTACGCGAGAGATCTTACCCGAGAACAACTCGAATCCCTCACCATGGAATTGGTGGAGCGCACGCTCGGACCTTGCCGTCTTGCTCTGAAGGATGCCGGCCTCACTCCAAACGACATCGATGAGGTGGTCCTCGTTGGCGGTTCGACTCGTATGCCGCTTGTTCGGCAGCGTGTCCAGGATCTATTCGGCAAAGCTCCCCATTGCGAGCTCAATCCTGACGAAGTCGTTGCGCTTGGCGCGGCAGTCCAGGCCGATATATTGAGCGGTGGCACCACCGACATGTTGCTGCTGGATGTAACCCCGCTATCGCTCGGCATCGAAACAATGGGCGGCGTGATGAGCAGCGTGATCCGTCGGAATACGACGATTCCCGCCGGCGCAAAAGAGATGTTCACGACCTACGTGGATGGCCAGACCGGTGTCGACATTCATATCCTTCAAGGCGAGCGCGAGCTCGCGAAAGATAATCGAAGCCTGGCGCGATTCAGACTCAAAGTGCCACCCTTACCAGCCGGTGTGCCACGTATCGAAGTCACGTTCTTGATTGACGCAAACGGCATTCTCAACGTACTGGCCAAAGACATGCGGACAGGGCAAAGCCAGTCTATCGAGGTCAAGCCGTCCTACGGTTTGTCGGATAGTGAAGTGGAGCGAATGATCGAAGATTCATTTAAGTTTGCCGCGGATGATGTCTCCGCCCGCAAGTTGATCGAAGCACGACTGGATGCCAGTGCATTGATCACGACGACGGATAAGTCCCTCCTGGAGGGAAGCCATCTCACCGCATCAGACAACATTGCCGCCACTCGTACCGCGCTGGCGGCGCTGACTGCTGCCAAAGACGGAACAGATCCACGCGCCATCCGTGCACGCATGGCGGACCTCGAACAGGCCGCAAAGCCGCTGACTGTCGCATTCTTAAATGATTCGCTTACGAAGGGGTTACAGGGGAAAAAGGTCTCGGAGGTCACGTAGCAACGGTCCCGTACCGATAACGTGGTCGACTTACGACGGTACAGAGGAGTGGATATGGACCTGAAGTGGCAGGATACCGAAGATATTGCGATTCGTTTAGTCGAAGAACATCCGGAAACGGACCCACTCACCGTTCGATTCACCGACCTGCACGCCTGGATTACGGCGCTCCCGGACTTCAAGGACGATCCCAAGAAATCGAACGAGAAAATCCTCGAAACGATCCAAATGGCTTGGCACGAAGAATATCAAGACTCGAAGTCCTAACCCGCCTCGAAGTCATACTGCAGACAACGAAGACTGTCCTCGCCGGAATTGAATTGCTGATGGCCACCAATAGCGTTTCCGTAGACTGAGCGTACCCTTCCGTCTGTAAACCATTGTCATGTTAAGGCAATAGGCATCAGCTGCTGTGATAGGCGAGGCGTCTCTCATTGTAAAGGAGAGCTACCCCCCCTCTTTTGGGGCATTGTAGAATGATAAAGAATTCAGCGATAAATGGGCCGAGCCTGATGATCGAGCTGGAGCCCTTTCAGTGTCCAAGATTTTGAACCTGAGTGCACACACGAGCGAGGAGGAACTCCAGCACATCACAAGCTTGCTGCTATATCACTTCGTCGAGCAATCTGGTGGGGACATTCAATTTAATCTGGAAGATGCCAATCGGGTTCGTGAAAGTCTGACGAACAAGATGATTCAAATGCAGGTGGGCGATGAAGTCCGCCTGCGCATCATTGATCGCCTGCCGGAACTACAGTAGGGTTTCCTTCCCAAGCTTTAACGCAGAGGGATCCATTTCTACACGTCGAAGCTCATCGCCAAAGGAGTTTCAATTGGTTCGGCATCGAGGCATACTTTCTCCATGTCGATCAACCTGCCTCTCAAAGACATGACCCTCCAAGAGAAGCTTGCGGTCATGGAATCGATCTGGGAAGACCTCGCCCGCACTCCTGAAGCTATTGAGTCTCCTACTTGGCACAAGGACATCCTTGATGAACGCCGCCAGCTGCTCGCCGAGGGCACATCTCGTTTCACCGACTGGGAAACGGCCAAAGAGGACATTCGCAAGAATCTGTCGTGAGAATCGAGATCCTGGATGAAGCCCGGGAGGATCTGATTCAGGGCTTCCACATTTACGAAAGCCAGGAACCAGGACTCGGATCATATTTCATAGAAGGCCTGTTCTCAGACGTCGATTCTATCCTTGTCTACGCAGGGCAGGGATTCATCAGGTCGTGCACGCATATCACCGATGCCTCTCCAAGCGCTTCCCCTTCCGCAATCTACTACAGCGTTGAGAAACAGTTAGTGCGTGTGCATGCCGTGCTCGATTGCCGTAGGAATCCATCGTGGATCAGAAAACGGTTGAAGGCAGGCAGCTGAGCGGCCAGGATACCTCCCGCCTCCGTGCCACGCAGAACGACCCATCTGGACTCTATCAAGGGGGAGCCTTCGGAAATTCCCTCACGGTCTGGGTCAGTTTCCGAGTTCCTTCCTGCAGAGCTCCTGCTGATCTCCATTCCTCCGGCAAGGTGGCAGTCAACTCCCATTCACTTGTGGTCACTGGGACTGTGTGAAAGAATACCCAACAGAAACTTTAACTGTAGGATTGGGCAGCGAACTTCATAACAGGAGGGGTGTTCATTGTGAAAATCTTAATAATCGGCATGATGCTCGCAGTTTTGCCGGTTGCGTTGGACCGTTAGTTCCCGTAGTGAAGATGGATAAACTATCTCCTGAGAACCGACAGGTGGCTCTGTCACTACCAATCTACAACGAAGATCACCTTGCAGGGAAAAAATACAGTATCATCAATGTCGTTGAGTGCATATCCTGCAAGAATAAAATATGGGATTCTGCTGCCACAAAGTCTGATGCTATTAATCAAGCAAAGTACTGGGCTCGACAGCAAGGAGCAGATGGCATCCTCAACGTGCAATGCGAGGTGCCTCGCGGCACCACAAAAACCTATAACTGTTGGGAAAGCATTACCTGTACAGCACAGGCCATAATATTGACCCACTAAATAACTAGGAATGAATGACGTTGCTTATGAGGGAACGCCTGGAGATTGCGAACTCATTTTTCCTTGATGCCACAGATCTTCTAACGCGATACCGTCTAACAGCCGAATATTTCTCGGTGGTCAAGTCACGAAGGGTTAAGTTGTTTATCGACTTGAGGCTCGCCTACGAATGTATTTTAAAGGCACATCTCGCCTACTTTGATGAACAAACATCTGACCGAAAGATGCTTATCCGTAAAGTGGAGTTATTTCGGCACAATGTTGAAAAATTGCTTGGCGATATCACCCCATTTTTGTCTGAGCACTTGGTGCAGAGAGGGCAACTCCTTAACAAAGAACTGGCTTTACTCCCAATATCTCTTCGTTATTACCTTGACGTGTGCGATTTCATCGAAGCCCAAAACGATCATTTCTATGCCACTGTAGGCAGGGATTCCTGGATGGAAGAGTTCGCAGAATTCGTAAGAGTTCTAATCGATCAGATGAATGAAAACCTCCAATCCCATTCTCGTATAGTTGGCGGTGATGAGCTATGGGACGCCATGATTCATGAGGGTTACAACAAATATTCTCCCCCTTCGTGACACGGTATAAGCGGGAATATAAAACAGGTAGTGTCTCGTCCAAGCGGCAATATGCTCAAAATCTCCTCACACATCACTATCCCTGATTCCGAAATCGACATTCATGCGATGCGGTCGCAGGGGGCCGGCGGGCAGAATGTGAATAAAGTCTCGTCCGCGATTCATTTGCAGTTCGATAGTGCTGCCTCGTCTTTGCCCCCGTTCTACAAGGAAGAGCTTCTGAAATTAAAAGATCATCGCATCTCACAAGAAGGCGTGATCACCATCAAAGCCCAGCAGTATCGGAGCCAGGAGCAGAATCGAGAGGATGCTCTCACTCGACTGAGTGATCTCATTCAGAGCGTGGCCATCCCACGCAAGAAGCGCAGGGCTACAAAGCCGACGAAGGGCTCAAAGCAACGGCGGTTGGAGAGCAAGACGAAGCGGGGGAAACTAAAAACCCTTAGGCGGACGCTAGAGTAACCAGCGCGCGAAGCGTCGTCCATATCTCGTCTCTCACAGGACAACGCCCGCACTTCACGTTATTCCACTGAAGCTAGCGATCCCAGAATGTGATACCCACCATCGACATAGATCACTTCGCCGGTAATGCCCCTCCCAAGCGGGCTCACTAAGAATAACGCCGTGTCGCCGACCTCGCCTTGTTCCGTGGCACGACGGAGCGGTGCGAATTCCCGGTGGTGATCCACCATCTTGCTGATGCCAGAGACGCCCCTGGCGGCGAGGGTTTTAATCGGACCGGCTGAGATCGCATTCACGCGGATGTTCTTGGGGCCAAGGTCGTGAGCCAGATAACGAACGCTGGCTTCGAGTGCGGCCTTGGCGACCCCCATAACATTGTAGTGGGGTACGACCCGTTCTGCTCCAAGGTAGGTGAGCGTTACGACGGAGCCGCCGTCGGTCATCAATGGCACTGCCGCTCTCGTCACAGCGACAAGGGAATAGGCGCTCACGTCGAGCGCTGTTGCAAATCCCTGGCGCGTAGTGTTGACAAACTGGCCGGTGAGTTCCTCACGCGGGGCAAAGGCAACGGAGTGGACAAGAAAATCCAGCCTTCCGAATTCTTTCTGGACCTGCTGTATCAGCGCGGCAATTTCGGTATCGCTCCCCACGTCGCAGGGAAAGGCTTTCGCACCAGGCATGGTAGCGACCAGTTCTTCGACGTTCTCCCGTAACCGTTCGTTCTGATAATTGAAGATGAGCTGTGCCCCTTGGTTTGCGGCGGATTGCGCAATCGCCCAGGCGATGCTGTGCTTATTCGCGACTCCAATGATCAGTCCATTTTTACCGTCGAGTAACATGGTGTACTCCTGACAGGATGGTAAACATCTGTGAAGCGCGTTTCGAGAAGCGTGAGACGCAGGGGTTGTCCCGCGAGCGAGGCCTTACGAACGACGCTTCACGTACGAAGAGGTGCATCCTCATTCCGAGGCCCAAGATAGCATGATTTAAGGCCTGGTGCCAGGAAGACAGCAGGAGAGACTAATTCGCCTTGCCGGCGTTGGCGTGAAGTTGCGCCCACACTTTTTCCGCTTCAGGAGTGAAGTCATCCCATTGATGGGTTTGAATAAGGTCCAGTGCTTCGGAGGCGAGCGAGAGGGCTTCGCTGTGGCGGCCATCGGCACAATAGCTCCTGGCCAGGCTGAGTCTGGCATTGACCGACTGCGGTGATTTCAGGAGCACGTACTGAAGAAGCTTCTCCCCCTTCTCTCTGTTTCCCCCAAGCAGGGCAGGAAGCCTGAGGAGGAAGGTCCCTTTGGCCGACAGGGCGTCAAGATGATCAGGTGCAAGCTCCAGTGTCCGGTCGAGCTCTTTCGTCATGCGACGGAAACCTATCACCGATGTGATGCTCAGTTCCCCATCGATCCGCATTAATTCACCTAAATTACAGAATAGGGCGAAATGTGCGTCTGCAGATCGATCGTCCAATGCCACAGCTTGTTCCCCCAGGGCCTGGCCTTTCTCAAAATGGCCGACTCTGCTGGCCAGGTCTCGATCGACACGGCCGTCATGGCATTCTGTCATCGCATCTTGAGTCAACGACCGGGATGATTGTTGTGCCAGGAGGCTCTCTGGGTTCGCCAAGATCCAACAGCCGAGCAGAATCAGGAATACGCGCTTCATCTTTGCCTGCTAGTTGAAGGGGGATCCCACAAGCGTGCCTTGCGAGACACCGTATCTATATATCAATTCACCCGCCGTGTATAACATAGCTTGTGAGAAGTTTACTATGGCTGACTCGGAGGCCCTACCGTGATCGTTCCCTTCGTCAGACCTTGAACCCGCATGTCTGTTGTATCGCGAAGCGCACAGAACGCCGCGAGCATCGTTTGATATGAATAACGCGCATTCCGACCACTCGGATTAGGCAGGACAAAAACAGGCCGGCTAGCCAACGTCTCGTTTTGCAGGCCAAGGCTGATCCGTCCCGCCCGATACTCAGAAAACAACATGCGGTAGATCGTGACACCAAGGAAAACAACTGTCTGAGGGCGGTACTGTTTCACGGTGGCGGTGAGCCTCTCCATGCCGGCTACATATTCTCGCGGCTTGAGCGCGTCCATCCCTGCGCTAGGCCGTGGGATAATGTTTGTCAGGCCGAGTCCCCAGTCTGGAAGGCGCCAATCATCTTGGTATGTGAGTGGCTCAGACACCAGCTTTGACTCGTATAAGAGTTTCCAGAAACGGTTTGAGTGCCCAGCAAAGTGGTGCCCGGTGGCAGCTGAACGAAGGCCTGGGTTGATGCCGACGAAGAGGATATGGACCCCTGGCCGAATGTGATCAGTGAGCCGTTGGCGAGACGGAGTCCCTTGTGATGGTTTGGTGACAATCTTTCTCACTGATTTTTCTACCTCAAACGGAACCGTTTGGCGTAGCAGTCTCGGTCTCGACAAAAATGTGCATTCCAGCGATGGGGCGGTTTAGCTGACCTTAAGCCATTCCGCCACAGAAATGCAAAGATTCAGCCGTGAAGTCTAATTCGAATACATACATAACACATTGATAAATCAATAACGCCACCGATATCAATGGTTCGGCATCAAGCTTGCTGAGTACTGTCAGCAAGTGCCGCAGGATGGCACAATATTAAAACATTAACGGAGGGTAATTGATTATGAAGAGCATGTTGATGGCGATCATGGCAGTGGCAGTGGCAGTGACGTTCAGCGCCCCAGCTTTCGCGGGCGAGGAGAAGAAGGACGAGAAGAAGGGCGGCCACGTCGTTGTGTACGGCGAAGAGAAGAAAGATGAGAAGAAAGGTGGCCATGTCAGCACCTTTGGCGAAGAGAAGAAGGACAAGGGCGGCAAGTACACCGATACGTTCGGCGAAGAGAAGAAAGACGAGAAGAAGGGCAAGTAATCCCTTTTCTTTGGCGAGGCTAGTTAGCTTGAGGGGTCTCCTGCCTAAGGCGGGCGGCCCCTTCGGCGTTTTTTCTACTTGCTACGGCTTTGAAGATAGACCGCGTGTAATCCTACAATCGACTTTGCATCTCTGATCTCCCCAGCTTCTATCATCCCGATCGCTTTTTCGAGAGGCATCTCGATCACGTCGAGGACCTCGTCACGGTCGAGCTGTTGGCGCCCTGTCGTGAGCCCTGTCGCCTTGTAGATGTGGATCACTTCATCGGTGAATCCTGGTGCGGTGAATATACTGGAGAGAAGTTCAAGACTGCCAGCTCGATATCCGACTTCTTCTTCAAGCTCTCGTACCGCACAGACTTTTGGGTCCTCGCCAGGATGAAGTTTTCCCGCCGGGATTTCGTAGATGAATCCTCCTGCCGCATGACGGAACTGCTTAATCAAGATGACTGTGCCATCGTCTTTTAGCGGTACCACCGCGGCGGCTCCAGGATGTCGCACGACCTCCAAGTCGACTGTGATACCGTTGGGGAGTATGACGGTATCGACATTCAAGTTGACGACGATGCCTGTATAAATGTTTTTGGTCATGGGGTTCGATCACCGATAGTAGGTGTGGAGCACAAACGAGAATCGGGAAAACCTCCCGTCCTGTTTGTGCCCAGCGCCATTAATTTCTTGGCTTCTTGTAGAACGGCGGTTTCACCACGATGGCGGGAACCATCTTCCCTCGAATGTCTATGGCGAGAGACGTTCCCGGATTGGCATGGGACACAGGAACGTAGCCCAATCCAATGCCCTTTTGTAGGAGTGGCGAGAGATTGCCGCTCGTGATGTGGCCGATGGGTTGGGAGTTCGTAGGGTCGAGAATTCTGAATCCGTGGCGAGGTACAGCTTTCTCAACGAGTTCAAAGGCGACGAATCGGCGGGCGACT
>JBBRRN010000055.1:0-12367 GCA_038200685.1 Nitrospirales bacterium | reverse complement strand
GATTTCAGATGGGGGAGCACCTGATCCACCATCTGATCTTTGTGTTCGACAAACGTCACGGACGGATGGCCGGCTGCACGAACAATGTCTGCCAACCTGGCTCCGGACACCCCGGGAATCGGCTGCTCTCCCGCCGCATAGATGTCAGCCAAGAACAAGACGTCTGATTGGTCGAACGCCTTCGCAAAATCCTCCAGTAAGTCTCTTGTCCTGGTATAGCGATGCGGCTGGAACAGGACCACCAACCGGCGGTCTCTCCAACCTTGCTTGGCCGCAGCCAGGGTGGCTTTGATCTCCGTCGGATGATGCCCGTAATCGTCTACGACCATGATCCCATTGGCTTCCCCTCGCAGATGAAAACGGCGCTCGACTCCGGCATAGGCCGCCAACGCTTTTCTGATGAGATCCACGGGTACATCCAATTCGACCCCGATCGCGATCGCCACGAGCGCATTGGACACATTGTGCCGACCGGGCACCGCCAGACGGAACGGGCCCAAATTGCGCCCACGGAACTGCGCCCGGAACTCAGCACCCCATTGGTTCAAACTGATCTCTGTCGCAAAGAAGTCCGGCGTGACACCCTCACGCTCTTGGAGCCCATAGGTCTGATAGCGCTTCACGATGTTCGGAAAGAGTGCCCGGAGCCGATCATCGTCCGCACACAATACGGCCAATCCATAGAACGGCACCTTATTGATAAACTCGAGAAAGCACTCGTTGATGCGCTCCATGCTGCCGTAGTGATCGAGATGTTCTCGGTCGAGATTCGTGACCGCGGCGATGGTCGGAGACAGACGGAGAAATGACCCGTCGCTCTCATCCGCTTCCGCCACGAGAAGATCGCCTCGACCAAGACGGGCATGACTCCCCAACGCATTCACTTTCCCCCCAATCACCATCGTCGGATCCAATCCACCCTGGGCCAGGACATTGGCCACCATCGACGTCGTGGTGGTTTTTCCATGTGCACCGGCAATGGCAACCCCAAATTTCAGCCGCATCAACTCGGCAAGCATCTCGGCCCGAGGAATCACGGGAATTTGCTTTGCCTTCGCTGCCACAACCTCTGGGTTCTGCACCGACACGGCGGAGGAGATGACCACCACTTGAGCCTCCCCGACATTCGATTCCTGATGGCCGACAAAGATACGGCCGCCGAGCTCTTCCAATCTTCGCGTCGTATCGGAAGCTTGCAGGTCCGAGCCCGTCACTTTGTACCCCAGCGTCAGGAGCACCTCGGCGATGCCGCTCATGCCCGATCCCCCGATTCCGACTAAGTGAATCTGTTGCGTTTTACGAAACATCGGTGCGCGCCTTACTCCACCAACCGGTGGATACAACCGTAATCCCTGTTTACGTTGCCCATTACCATTAGCCTCCTGCCGCTCCAACAGACCGGTTGACATCATGATGCCCCCCCATGAGCGCGTAACATTCGCGAACGATCACTTCGGCTGCATCGATTCGCCGTAGAGAAAGACTCGCCTCTCCCATTGCCCGTAATCGGTCACGATCTCCAAGAATACCTGTCACTGTACGGGCCAACAGGACGCCGGTGAGATCAGATTGCGAGAACAACACAGCCGCCCCGGCTGCTTCCATTACCTCGGCATTCCGTGTCTGGTGGTCGTAGATGGCGGACGGCAGGGGAACGAGGATGGCCGGCTTTCCACAGGCCGTGAGTTCCGCCACCGTCATAGCGCCGGCTCTCGCCACGACCAGATCCGCCGCTCGTAGGGCCGAAGGCATATCGTAGATAAACGGTACGACTTGCGACTCGATGTCGGCACGGCGATAAGCCTCAGCTACCCGCGCATGGTCGGACTCCCCGGTCTGGTGTGTCACGGTAAGGCGTGGCAGCTGCGTCATCAAGTCTGGCAATCCTTCCATCACCGCGGTATTCATCGCTTTGGCCCCCTGACTTCCTCCGAAAATCAGCAGATGTGGCGATCCTGACTTCTCCCGGCCCTGCTCGATGCTCTCAAGAAATGCCTTGCGAATCGGAGTTCCCACCACACGTACCTTAGAACGATCGAATGAGTCGGAAGCCGATTCGAACGCGAGAAATACACGCTGAACGAAAGGCCCCACCGCTTTGTTCGCCATGCCGGGATGTGCATTCGGCTCCAGAATCACCCGTGTCACCCCGGCTAACGCGGCCGCCAGCAACATCATGGGACTTGTATAGCCACCGACTCCAATTACCAGATCAGCCTGTCTTGTTCGTAGGATTCGCAGGCACTGCCCCAAACTGACCGGCAGCGCGCACAACCCTTTCAATGCCTCGAACAGACCCTTGCCCATCACAGGCTTGGCACTGATCAACGCCAGGTCGAACCCCTCATGGGCAAGTACCTTTGATTCAAGCCCACGTGCCGTACCCACAAAAAGAACCTTGGTCTTGGGATCGCACCGGAGAAACTCTCTTGCCAATGCCACAGCCGGATAGAGATGGCCACCGGTTCCTCCTGCTGCAATCACGATCGTCATCCGTGATCCGACCCACCGCGCGACCCACCGGTATGCCGGTCTCGAGAAATACTGAGCAAAATCCCCACCCCAACCAAGCTGACCACCAACGACGACCCTCCGTAGCTCACGAACGGTAAAGTGAGTCCTTTCGTCGGCAATAGCCCCGTCACCACCGCCGCATTGACCAACGCCTGCACGCCGACTAACAAGGTAATGCCCATGCCCAGATAGCGGCCAAACGGCTCGCGTGCACGCGCGGAGATCTGAACCCCTCGCCACACAAAAAATGCGAATAACAGGACGACCGTTGCGGTGCCGACAAGCCCCAGTTCTTCGCCGATCAGCGCCAAGACAAAATCTGTATGCGCCTCCGGAAGGAAATAGAGCTTCTGTTTGCCTTCGCCCAACCCCACTCCAAACGAACCGCCGCTGCCGAAGGCTAAGAAAGACTGTGTAATTTGAAACCCGGCATCCGATGGATCCTTCCATGGAGCAAGAAACGTCATGAGCCGTTGGCGCCGATAACTGGAGCCAAGAACCAGCGCCAATACGGCTGGAATCGCACAGAGACCTAACCCCAAGAGATGAGACAGGCGTGCTCCGCCGAGAAAACACATCCCGATTGTGACGAATCCAAGCACCACAACCGTTCCAAGATCCGGTTCGAGCAACACCAGTCCGCTCAGCAGCCCAATCACAATCAGGGGCGGAAGCAGACCATTGCGAAACGATGTGATCCTGTCTGACTTTTTGCTCAGATACGCTGCCAGATACATCACCGCAACAAGCTTGACCATTTCTGCCGGCTGCATCGAGATAGGCCCCAACGGTAACCATCGCCGCGCTCCCTTGGCCGACAAGCCGAAAGACGGCACCAGCACCATGACGAGCAGCAGCAGGACGCAGGCCAATATTGGAATGGAGAGTTTCTTCCAAAATGTGTAATCGATACGCGACGCGAGATGCATCAACAGAACGCCGAGGGCGAGCCAGGCGACTTGCCGCTTCAAATAAAATCCTGGATCCTGAAACCGGTTGCCCGCCACAATGGCGCTCGCGCTGAACACCATCACAAGTCCCACCAACGCCAGAATCATGGTGACCGCCAGAAGCGTGTGATCCGCCGCCACCCGCTGCTTGCCCGTTCGTTGGCTGCTCTGGGACCATGGGAGCGCCAGAGTCCCCGCTGATCGATGCGCCATTACTCAGAACCGCCCCTCCCTCGCCTTGCACGTCACGCCGGTAAGGCATGAACCAATGCCTTGAATTGACGGCCACGGTCTTGATAGTCTGCAAACATGTCGAAGCTGGCACAGGCCGGGGACAACAACACGACATCTCCCTGTGAAGCCCCCTGTGCCGCCAGATCCACGGCGTCCCGCAAGGTGGCCGCCTCGGTCATCGTGGAGACACCCTCCCAAGCCTGGCGCAACAGCGTCGCTGCTTCTCCGATCAGAATCACACGCGTGACCCGTCGGCTGACCGCCTGGGCAAGTCGCGAAAAGTCGCCACCCTTATCCCGTCCACCGGCAATGAGCCAAATCGGTTGATCAATACTCTCCAGTGCTTTGAGCGTGGCATCGACATTCGTGCCCTTCGAATCGTTCACAAATCGGACCCCTCGACGCTCACGGACGATTTCGAGGGCATGCTCGAGTCCGGGAAACGTCGCAAGTACACGACGAATCGCATCGAGCGGACAGCCACACAGCAAAGCATAAGTTGCCGCCGCCATGACGTTTTCCACGTTGTGGTTGCCGATGATACGGATCTCGCTTCGATGACAAATCTCCTGCCGCACCCCGGTGACCGTCGTCACAATCCGGTCCCCTTCGAGGTAGGTCCCCCCATGCATCTCGACACCGATCGTTGCCCCGCGTGTAAACCCCAACCTGGTCGCATGAACTCGATGCCGCAAAGCTGCCACGCGATCGTCATCCAGATTGAATACCGCAAAATCTGACGCAGCTTGGTTTTCGAAGATCCGTTGTTTCACCGCGACATATTCGTCCAGCGACTCATATCGGTCCTGGTGATCGACCGTCACATTCAGCAACGCGGCGATCCAGGGATGGAACCGATCGATCGTTTCCAGCTGAAAACTAGAAACCTCGACGACAAGATAGTCGAACGGACTTGGTTTCCCGGCCTGGCCGGCACGAAGATCTTCCACCGCCGCTTCGCTCAAGGCAGTGCCTAAATTTCCGCCGACGAACGCCCGCTTGCCGCTCTCAGCGAGAAACTTGCCGATCAGCGTCACAGTCGTACTTTTGCCGTTGGTGCCGGTGATGGCAAGGAGCGGGCTTCGGGAAAACTGTGAAGCCAGTTCCAATTCGCTGATCACTTTCACGCCACGCCGACGCGCGGTTTCAAGCGAGGCGAGCCGATACGGCACTCCTGGACTGATCACCACAAGATCCGCCTTCTCGATCGACGATTCATATTGCGCCCCAACGGTGACACCGACGCGATCGCGGTCGATACCGGCGAGGGCCGATGTGAGCTCCGCCAATTCCTTCCGGTCGGCCACTGTGACACGCGCTCCCGCAGTCTGAAGCAATTGGCAAGCCGCGATACCGCTTCTGGCAAGCCCCATGACCGTGACATGTGCTCCCGCAAATTCCACAGCCGCTTCCCCCACGATGCCATCACCGAAGCTTTAAGGTACTCAGACTCAACAAGGCCAATAAGATGGCAATGATCCACAACCGCACCACAACTTTAGGCTCCTCCCAGCCTTTCATCTCAAAGTGATGATGAATGGGTGCCATGAGAAAAATACGTTTCCCGCGCGCCTTGAAAGAGATCACCTGAAAAATGACCGAGACCGCTTCGATTACAAAGACTCCGCCGACCATCAAGAGCAGCAACTCATGCTTACTGATCACCGCGACCGTGCCCAACGCCGCTCCCAGCGGAAGCGAGCCTACATCCCCCATGAACACGGATGCCGGATAGGTGTTGAACCACAAGAATCCCAAGCTCGCCCCCAGAATAGCGGCGGTGAACACGGCAAGTTCACCTGCTCCTTCGATGTGCGGGATCAGCAGATAGTCCGACATCAGTCGATGGCCGGTGACATAGGCCACGATCGTGTAGGCCATCGCCGCGATCATCACGGGACCGATCGCAAGCCCATCGAGACCATCGGTCAGATTGACGGCGTTGGAACTCCCGACAATCACGATCACCGCAAAGGCAACATAGAACCAGCCGAGATCGGGAACGATATTCTTAAAGAACGGAATGCTGAGCTTGGTTGTGTAGCCGGGCAGAAAATAGAGAACCAGTGCGATTGCCAAGGCCACAACCACTTGCGCCGTGAATTTCTGTCCCGCCGATAACCCCTTCGATTGGGCCTTGACGAACTTGAGATAGTCGTCGACAAATCCAATTGCGCCGAACCCCAGCATGGCAAGAAGCACAAGCCAGACATAGGGCCTCGCAATATCGGCCCAGAGGAGCGTCGAGAGGACGACCGCAAAAAGGATGAGCATCCCGCCCATGGTAGGCGTGCCGCTCTTCGCCAGGTGACTTTTGGGACCGTCGGCGCGAATCTGCTGGCCCAACTTGATCTCTTGCAATTTCTTGATCACCCAGGGGGCGAGCACAAAGGCAATCAAGAACGCCGTCACAGCCCCATAAATGATCCGGAAGCTCAAATATCGAAAGACGTTCAGAAATGAATAGTCTGTATGAAACGGGTACAGCCAGTTGTAGAGCATGCGGTCTTTACCTTACCAATGAGCCGGTTCATCTCACCGACTCTTGAGCCGATGAATGCCGCTCCCTTACGATGCCTGCTTGATGACCGCCTTCATTCCCGCCAGAGTTTGCACAACATGTTCCATTTTCATACCTCGAGAGGCCTTCACCAACACCACGTCACCCTGCCGAAGAATCCGCTTGAGGCGATCCGCAGCCGCCGCCGCGTCGACCACCTCATCGATCTGCAAACCCGCCATCCCGCCCTGCCGCGCTCCTTCCGCAATGTCCCGACCCAACATCCCGCAGACAATCAACCGCGATAGCTTCTGTGTAGCAAGAAACTGTCCTACGTCCCGGTGCAGCCGGCCTGTCTCAGGGCCAAGTTCAAGCATGTCACCCAACACGGCAATCCGTTCATGGGCAGGACTCCACTGGGCCAACAACTGAAGCGCCGCTTTCATCGACGCCGGGTTGGCGTTGTAACAATCGTTGATGAAATGGACGCCACGATGGGTCACCACCTGCGACCGCATTGCAGCAGGACGGAATCGTCCCAGCCCTTGGGCGATCATCGAACCGGAAAGGTTCAAGGCAACACCCACCGCTGCTGCGGCGAGCGCATTGGTGACGTTGTGAACTCCGTGTACCTTCATGCGAACGATCGTGGAACGGATTTTCCCAGGGAGGTGCAAGCGAAAGGTCGTGCCGTGGCGTACATCGGACACAACCCGGCTCGCGCGGATATCCGCCATCTCTGAAAATCCGAACGACATCACACGACATTGCGCACGCACGGCAAGGTAGTCAAAGTAGGGATCGTCGGCATTCAACATGATCATGCCATCGGACGGAAGCAGGTCCAGCAGTTCTGCCTTCGCTTGCGCCGATCCTTCCATGCTTCTGAAGAACTCGAGGTGATCAGGCCCAATATTGGTAATCACTCCTATCGTGGGCCGGACAATCTCACAAAGCCTGGTCGTCTGCCCCTGTTGATCTACCCCCATCTCAATGACAGCGGCTTGATGGCGGGCCGTAAGCCGAAACAGAGTGGAGGGCACGCCGATCCGATTGTTGAAATTCCCCTCGGTCTTCAATACCGGCCACCGCTGAGCCAACACGGCCGCCACCATTTCTTTCGTCGTCGTCTTGCCGTTGCTCCCGGTCACCGCCACCACAGGAATATTGAACCGACTGCGATAGTGCGTCGCTAACTGCTGGTAGGCAAACAACGGGTCGCGCACGCCCAAGAGAAAAGGCAAAGATCGCCCCTCGGTCCGGCGCATCGCAGCGATGCCTGGAGGAAGTTGATATTCATCATGAACGATGGCTCCCGCGGCTCCCTGTTCGAGCACGGCCGGCACAAACTCATGCCCATCAAATCGATCGCCTCGAAGCGCGACAAAGAGATCGCCAGGGCGAATCGATCGGGAGTCCGTACCGATCTGTCTGATCCGTCGCTTCCTCGATAGCGAGTCCTGTCCCGTGAGGACTTTCACGCTGATGACTTCTCGTAACTCATCGACCGTAAAAATCCCCCTCGACTCCTCACCTTGCGTAGACCTGGTTATGGTCTGAACTCTCATGCACAGCCCCGCAATTTCTGAATCGCCTCGCGAGCCACTTCACGGTCGTCAAAATGAAACTTTTGGGCGCCGATGATTTGATAATCTTCATGCCCTTTCCCGGCGATGAGCACCATATCGCCTCGTCGCGCTTCTTGGACGGCTGCGCCGATGGCTTCGCGGCGATCCGGCACCAAGTGATACTGCACATGATTGCGGCGTGCGAGCGCATCACGCACACCAATCTCCACTTCATGGAGGATCGCCATCGGGTCCTCGGTTCGAGGATTATCGGAGGTCAAGATCACCACGTCGCTATATTCCACGGCAACGCGCCCCATCTTGGGCCGCTTGCCTCGGTCCCGGTCACCACCACACCCAAACACGGTAATAATGCGATCAGTCTTCAATGTACGGGCTGCCGTGAGTAACCTGACAAGCGCGTCTTCTGTATGAGCGTAATCGACGACGACAGTAAAATCCTGCCCTGACAAGATCCGCTCGAAGCGGCCGGGAACATTGGTGAGATGGGTGGTCGCTTCGCGAATCTGATCGATTGTCGCTCCGTCGTGTAGCGCCACCCCGATTGCCCCCAGCAAGTTGTAGACGTTGTGCTCCCCGACCAACCGGCTCTCGACGGGAAACGATCCCGATGGAGTGGCCGCAGTAAAAGTAGTTCCGGTAAGCGAGAGGCGCACGTGTTCCGCTTTAAGATCAGCTTGGTTTTTAAGAGCGTACCCCCAAACTGGCACAGGACAGGCTTTGCGGATTACGTCTCCTCGGGGATCGTCCATGTTGACGATAGCGCGCTTCCCGATCTTCTGCCCCCCGACTAATCCGGTAAAGAGTCGCAACTTTGCCTCACAATACTCGTCCATGGTGTGATGGAAATCGAGGTGGTCCTGCGTCAGATTCGTGAAAACCGCCATGTCATACTCGCAGCCCGCCGTTCGGTCCAACGCGAGGGCATGAGACGATACTTCCATCACTGCGGCGGTGAGTTCGCGTTCGACCATCTTCGCCAAAAGTTCCTGGAGGTCAAGTGCGCCGGGCGTTGTGTGTGAAGCAGGAAGTGTTTCCAGTCCGACCTGATACCCTACCGTGCCGATCAACCCTACCCGCCGACCGATCCCTTCCAATAACGCCTTGCAGAGATACGTCGTCGTCGTCTTCCCATTCGTACCCGTCACCCCAATCATCTTGAGATGAGCGGAGGGATTCCCATGAAATCGGCTACCGAGAAGGCCGAGCGCCTTACGTGAATCATTCACCCGCACAAACGGTAATGACCCTAATGCCACTGGTGCTTGCGCGACCACTGCCACCGCTCCAGACCTGATAGCCCGATCGACAAATTCGTGTCCATCAACGCGTTCGCCCTTCACGGCAACAAAGAGGCTCCCACCCGTCACGGCCCGCGAGTCATCCGTGACCCTATGGATTGGACGACTCATATCCCCACGCTGCTCCATGATATCGACTCCCCCACAGAGCGCCGCAAGCAACTGTGAAAGGGGAACTGGGTCGCGCGCCATGGCCTTTTAGCTGTCCTTCATCGCCAGTGCGATTTTCACAGTGTCTTCCCTGGATACACCAAGATAGTTCAGCACCTGCTCCCCGACTCGCCGAAATACCGGCGCCGCCACGACCCCGCCCCAGGATTCACCTTGAGGTTCATCGAGCACAACGATCATCGCCAGCCGAGGAGACTCCGCCGGGACGTATCCGACAAACGACCCGACAAACTGTGTAGAGGAATAGGCGCCGGTTCGCGAGTCGACTTTTTGCGCGGTCCCGGTCTTACCCGCCACGCGAAAACCAGGGATGGCCGCCTTCGTTCCTGTCCCATTCGTCACGACGCCTTCCAGCATCGTCGTCATCGCCCTGGCTGTCTCCGGCGACACAACCCGCCGCTTCACTTGCGGTCGGACTTCCTTGAGCAAGCGACCTTTCTGCTCGCGCACTTCGGCTACCACGTACGGCTTCATCATCACACCCTCATTAGCAAGAGCCGCGATCGCCGACACCATCTGGAGCGGCGTCACCCCAATCTCCTGCCCCATCGAAATCGACGCGAGCGATCGGCGGCCCCACACTTTAGGCGCCTTCAAAAGCCCGCTTACTTCACCCGGCAGATCAATCTCGGTACGTTGGCCGAATCCGAACGCTTGGAGATAGCGATAGAGTCTCTGCTCTCCGAGCGCCATCCCGGTTTTGGCGGCACCGATGTTGCTGGATTTTTGAATCACCTCGGAGAATGTCATCCAGCCCAACTTGTCATGGTCATGAATCGTCGTATTTGCGACCACCATCTGGCCGTTTTCACCGAAGACCATGGAACCGGGTGTCATCACGTTTTCTTCAAGCGCCGCGGCGGCGACCATCGCTTTCATAGTCGACCCAGGCTCGTACGTATCTGTCAGCGCACGATTGCGCCATCGATCGGGTGTCAACGCAGTAACGGCATTGGGGTCAAATCGTGGACTGACAGCCATCGCGAGGATCGCACCGGTTTGAGGCTCCATGACGATGATTGTCCCGGACTTGGCATGAGAATGGGTGACGGCCTCGTCGAGTTCTTTTTCTGCAATGTATTGGATAACCTCGTCGACGGTCAGCGTGAGGGCATGCCCCGGCGTCGGCGTTTGCTCCGCCACATCCTTAGGAAACACCGCACGGCCTAACGCATCTCGCTGCAACACCGTCACTCGCTTCTCTCCATGCAGATGCGGATCGTAAAGGCGCTCAAGACCCTCAAGCCCTTGTCCATCCATTCCGGAAAACCCTAGGACATGGGCCAGCAACGGGCCCTTAGGATAAAACCTCTTCCCCTCCATCACCACGCCGATGCCGTCCAACGACAACTGTTGCAGCCTGCGGCCTTGCTCAGGCTCGACCTTTCGCGCCAACCACACAAAGCTCTTGTCCTGCCGAAGTTTTTTCTCTAGCTCATGGCTTCGAATGTGAAGCACCGGAGAAAGGTGACGAGCGACGGTCGAAGGGTTCTCCAGCGATGTCGGAATGCCGAACACCGATGGCACCTCCACATTCATCGCGAGCACTTTGCCGTGGCGATCCGATACCATCCCTCTGGCCCCTTCGAAAGACACGGTCTTTTGATGTTGCCGATCAGCCTTGGCCGTGAGTTCTGCTGCTTGGAGCACTTGAAGCGTGACCAACCGAAAGAGAATAATGCTGAACCCACACAGGAGCAGGAGCAGCATCACATAGCGACGACCGCGAGAAGGTCCGGCAGTCACTGGTGCATCCTCCCGATCGAATCATGTTTCGCCACACGGATGAGTTCCACGTGTGGGAGTGTCTGGTTCGGAGTCTCTCCCGGCAGATGCACCATCAGCACTTGGCCCTGCTGGGGCAGAACAAGTCCCAGTTTTTCAGTCGCCAGCTTCGCAATCCGCTCTGGAGCCGTCAGCGCAGAAACCTTCACTTGCAATTGATCCCTCTCTCGCTCCAGCAATATTTTCTGCGTCTTCAATCGTTCGATCTGGTAACCCAGTCGAACGACATCCACACGTTCCCACACAAATATGAAGACCAACAGCACCCCGGCCACAATCGTTACCGCTTTCATAAACGGTCCTCCCTGGACACCCGTTGGGCAGCTCGCAACTTGGCACTGCGGGATCGAGGATTCCGGCCCGATTCTTCCCTGCTGGGGACCTGCGGCTTCTTCGTGAGGACCACCAGCGCAGAATCGTCCGCACTGGAGAGCGTCCGTAATGTGTGCTTCACAATCCGATCTTCGAGCGAATGGAACGAAATGACACAGAGGCGGCCGCCGGGAGACAGCATATCCACTGCGTCACGCAATGCTGGCTCGAGACAGTCGAGTTCCTGATTCACGGCAATGCGAAAGGCTTGAAACGTGCGGGTGGCACAGTGGATGCGACCATGCCGATAGTTCGCCGGAACAGCCCCCTCAATCACTGAGACGAGCTCTTTCGTCGTCGCCAACGGATAACGCTCGCGCGCGTGGACAATGGCACGAGCAATTCGCCGAGAAAACCGTTCTTCACCGAACTGAAAAATCGTGTCGGCCAACTGTGCTTCCGGCCAACGATTGATCAGGTCAGCGGCGGTCTCACTCATTGACTGATCCATACGCATGTCCAACGGACCGTCCCCTTGAAAGCTAAAACCACGAACAGGTTCTTCCAACTGTGGGGACGAGATCCCAAGATCAAATAGAATTCCATCAACCTGGCCCATGCCACCGAAAATAAGATGCTGCTTCAGATCCGCGAAATGACCATGGAAAAGAAGAACACGACTGCCGAACCGTGCGAGCCTTTCTCTGCTGGCTGCAATAGCTACCTCATCACGGTCGAGCCCTATAAGTCTGCTATTGGGACCACTTGCTTCAAGAATTTTTTCAGCATGCCCACTATATCCCACTGTACAATCAAGATAAGTTCGACCACCCTCTCGAAGAAGCCAAAATAGCACCTCTTTTAACATGACCGTGATATGTCGAGTTGCCTCCATTAATTATTCTTTACCAGACTAACCCACTTTCTCCCACTAAAATACGAGTATACACCGCATCAAAGACTTGTCAATAGAAAATTCATGTACTTATGAGGCGCGGGAGCTCTCTCTTT
>JBBRRN010000054.1:0-12896 GCA_038200685.1 Nitrospirales bacterium | reverse complement strand
GATTGTCAAAGACATCGCCATGACAAAGCGCGGGCTGGTATTGGTCGTCGGAGCCACCGGTTCCGGAAAGTCCACCACCCTCGCGGCGATGATCGACCACCGGAACTCCATCCATCCCGGTCATATCGTGACCGTGGAAGATCCGATCGAGTTCGTCCACAATCATAAGCGGTCGCTCATCACCCAGCGAGAAGTCGGCTTCGACACCCTCTCATTCCAAAATGCGCTGAAGAATGCTCTTCGGCAGGCGCCGGATGTGATTCTGATCGGCGAAGTCCGGGACACGGAAACGATGGAAGCGGCGATCACCTTTGCGGAAACCGGACACCTGTGCATCGCCACCCTCCACTCGAACAACGCGAACCAGGCCATCGAACGCATCATGAATTTTTTCCCGGTAGAACGGCATGCGCAGATCTATCTCCAATTGTCGCTCAATCTTCGCGCCATCATCTCGCAGCGGCTTGTGCCATCCGTGGACGGAAAACGAGCCCCTGCACTGGAAATCATGCTCGATACACCCCGCGTCAAGGATCTCATCAAGAAGGCGGAGGTCGATTTGCTCAAAGAGGCGATGGAACAGGGGGTTGACGAAGGGTGCCAGACATTCGACCACGTCCTATTCCAACTCTATAAGGCAGAGCGAATTTCACTCGAACAAGCCTTGATCAATGCCGACAGCGCCAACAATCTCCGGCTCAAAATCAAGCTTGAGGGCCTCAGAGGGGACGATGCGATCAACGCACTTCTCGACAAGAAATCAGGTGAACCCAGCGCCGGAGCCTTCAAGATCCAGGGAGGCGCACCGGGCAATGTGACCCCTCTGCGTAAGCGATAGTCGCTCACCTTACACCCACGCACTTCGTGACCAATCCGACGGGAATCAACGCGCGTCCTGACCCGCAACACCGATTTGTCGCTCAAGATACGTGGCGATCTTCTCCAGTGCGAGAGCGCTAAGTTTCGCGCCATACCATGTCGGCATTGTGCCGGCTGGATACCCGGACACGACGAACAGCCCCGGGTCGATGACCGATTCGACCACATACTCGTGTACCGTTTTTGCATGACCCCGATATGCCGGATCAGTCAATCGTGCAGGCCCTGTCGTACCCAATATAAGGGGAGGCCCTACGCGCCCATTCGCCCCCGAAATACCTGGAACCATGTGGCACACCGGACAGCCGGCCTTCGTAAAGATCGCGGTAATCGGTTCATCTCCCGTCACCAACGACACCATATCGGGAGTCAGCGCGACGGGGGATGAAACAGGCGCCGGCGTGACCGAAGAGGGAGTGAGGGAACGGAGAGCGAATACTGTCCCCAGTAATAGCGTGACCACGATGAGCGGCGTAATCGATCGTTCAGCCATAGAGCCGGTCACAGAAACAGTTTGGGCAAGTTGTCATGCAACGCAGCGCCATCGCCGGCTGAGCCTGCCCCTCTCTCATACGGCTGATACCCTCGGGCCTGCCCCAACGGGCGGCGTCACTCCCCTGGTGAAAGGGCGAGAGGGGATTAACACCATCGGCGCGCCATCCAAACCTTACCTCGCGCCTACCGACAGCACACCAGGCCCTACCTTCGAATGTTGTGGCTCCGCCGCCCCAAGATAGATTGCCCCTGTCATCATGCTAATCCCGGCCCACAAAATCGTCTGTTGTCTGCGCATGGCTCTTTCCATTTCGGGCCAGTGTATCCAGCATTAGGGGACAAACTCAATAAAATGAGCAGACTGAAGAAGGAGCCTGTACAGGGGAATGGGGATAACACGCAGCTCGGTCTCGTCGAGAAAGGTCCTGGTGCGTCAGCTGAGGGAGGTGCTGGAACGGTATATCATGAAGCAGATCATGAGCCACCTGTATTCCATCAGAGCCTGTCGTGTTGCACCTGGAGTCGAAGCGCACGCATTCAAAGTCAGTCGGCAGCCTGTTGTATGCCATGTCCACGAAAACTGAACGCTCAAGGATGCAGGCAGGGCGCCAATAATCTGCTCCTTGAGAGACGTTGGGTACAATCCGTACAACAGGCTCACGTGAGGCATAAAGGGTGGCACAGCTTCCTTGTGGAAGACCGTTCGCGCACGCGTGTGGGCATCCAACAGCGTCGAGGTCTCTTCAATGCGCATGAAGATGCATTGGAAGTACTGGTCCTGAAACGCGGGAACGGTTAAGATCAGATCGAGGGGAGACAGGGCGTTGGCTAACTGCTCAGTCTGCTGTAGGACCGTCTCTTCTTGGCCAGCAATGTCCCCCAATAAGGTCACATGTGGGTCAAAAAGAGGGCCGCCATGCTCCTGACTCAAGTGCGCAATGGTCGTGGCCAAAAAAAGCTCATGGATCCTGCCAGTTGGCTCCAGCCAGAGGGTATAGGTCTTCATCAGAGTGAATGACGCCCTTCAGTTTGGTTGCCGATCCGCCTGCTCGCTCAGAGCCATATCTACGGCGGTGCCGGCTACTGGTCAGGCCACAAGCCTCTTCCTGACCTCTCATGTTGCGCTGGCTGTCGATACAATCCGTCATCTGCACTTCAGGGGCTCATAGTGCTGAAGAACATACGCGTTGTCTGTGGTGCGCGCCCAGATACCTCATCAACACATTCTGGCTTACCGTCGTCTATGAACTTTGATATACTTTTTCATAGCATGGCATCTAATACACCGACTTCGAAACCGTCCGCACGAGACCGTCGCACGTATTTTCGCGTCAATACCGTCCTACCTATCAGCATTCAGGCTGAGACCGACACCACAGAGGAGAAGTTCATCGAAAAGTCCGTCAACGTCAGCGGCGGAGGCATTGGCGTGATCGTAAACGTGGCTTACCGTCCTGACGATATCTTGTCGCTCACGCTGATCCTTCCCGACCAGGTCATCTTTAAAACCTACGCCGAAGTGTTGTGGCTTGACCCCCTCCCGCACCAGATCAATACCTACCGCTTACACGCCCGCTTCATCAGGATGACCATACAGAATCAGGAATTATTGATCAGACACATCCTAGGTTTTCAACGCAGCCACCTCGAAAATCATTATTCCGCATAAATGCGTGCCATGCCCACTGAGCATTCACACGAAGCAACAACATACGAATAGAAGAAGCCCCACCGCCGCCCAGAAGGTCTGATAGCCTTCTTCAGCCAAACACTCTGACACGTTCGCCTATTCTGCACACACGCACCCGGTGAGTGATTGCGTGGCGATGTAAGTCAGATTATTCCTGTACCGCGTAAAGCCCTTCTGCAGGCTGAACAGTCGCAATAGACAATCCGAAGACTTCTGCTCCACAAAAAATCCGTAGTCCGCTCCTGATGGCGAAGCCACGAGAAAAGGGCGCGGCCCCAGCGAGCCGGTTAAGAGTACTGTAGTGATGGACTCGGCAAGCTTATCGGTCACCTCCTGCTTCTCCCCCTGCTCAACGAGGATCGAGCTCATCCGATCGACGAACGTGTGACGGCAATTCTGATCCGACAACGTAGTGACCTGAGCCACCGTCGCACAGCCGCCGATAAAAAGAATAAAAACAGCAGCTAGGACCTTCTCAGTTACAGAACCCGCGATATTTCTCACTATGGAATCCCAATCTCCTTAGCATCAAAACCTAATGGGCCACACTTTCACACAAGAAAACGGTTCGCGCCGCATTATTTCTGCGCAAGCCCTGTCGAAGGCCTCACGGTTTAAAAGTATTCCCAGCCTCAAAGAATTGCTTCAACTACTCCGTCTAATTCATCTGTATACGTGGCCCTGCTTCCAACTCAGGATGGTCGCTAAGCATTTCAAGAGCCAAATCAAAATTGTCTGAACTAGAAAAGACAAAGCGCTCTGAGTAACGAACTTGCAATGAGTTAAAGTTGACAACATTTTCCCTACCATAGACCAGTGGACAGCCAGACTCGATCGCTATCAGTGTCTGCTCGATCCTCGGAGGATCCGAGATGAAAGCTGCAACTAAATTAGGTACAGCTTGGGAAAGAGAACACAGCCTTTGAACGCCTTTGCGTATCAATTCCTCATGCGACTGGCACCACAACCCAAGTGCTCGTGTGGGAGACAAAGGAAAGTAGATTTCAATTCCAGGGACAGCCAATCCTAGGTTGCCACGCGAGCCCATGTCATTCATGTTTTGCAAGACCAAAGGATTGTCACCTATCACAAATGGGGGTTCCTTCTCAGTTTTTAGCAAGACCCACGTTTTACGGGCGAAATGTGCGGCGAAGTCCTTTGGTGCACTCATCATAAACTTAATCGTTTCGGCCTTAGTTTCATTCTCGTCGGGAATTCGCATGTGCTCTTCAACATTCTTGAGCTGCTCTTTGCTTTCCGTCACAGCACGAAGCTTTTGCCCGAGCATCTCAGGGAGCGAAAGCCACTGCGCTCTAAAATTGCGCGTTCGAGTTAGCTGTATTGAAAAGAATTCGGAAAGAAGATCACGATCATCCACGGACAGAGCGGAGAGATTGTCTAAATCCAATAGCCTCTGGAGAAGAGGCTTGATCTTTGCGTCTATGTTTGAAAGGGTGGGTTCGACCGTCAGCTTATGACCCTTGAACTCAAAATCATAGAACCGGTTCTCACTCGCAATGTTCTTTACATTACTCGCGAAAGACTTCCGCGTCTTCTTGTCGAAAACATGGACATGATCCTTCTTCCCGTGCGAGAAATTACGCAGCAGGAACTGCGGAATATAATGCTGAACTTTTGCAATGCCACGCTTAGTCATAACCTAACTGCAGGAGAAAGGAAGCATGTTTCAATTGCGCCCACTAAGCAGGCACCACCTACTTTCCTGAATCTCCGGAGGTCATGGGCTGAATGGTTTCCTACTGAGCCCGTCGAACGAGCACATTCTGATCGTGCGCGTTCCGGAAGCACAGGGGAACCATCAGCCCATGACCGCACTCCCATGACGATGCATCATCAACCACTCATCCCAAATCCGTTTGAAGAAACTCGTAATCCGCCGTGGCTTCCCTCTCAATCTCTATCTTCCACCATCAGCACTAATGATTGGCCCTCGACTTCCAATAGCCTGGACGACGGCTTTGGTGTGCGACAGCCTCGATGCGTAGCACATCGGCCGTGACGCAGTAGTACAAAGTGAAGGGGAAACGAGCTAGAATGAACTTTCGAAGATTGGGATCGACGAGAGGGCCAATCTCCGGTTGATCGAGCAACAGATCTGTTGCGTAGCGAATCTCGGATTCGAAACGCTCACCCAAACCTGGAACCTGTTTGTTGTAGTATACGGCGGATTCGATGAGTTCCAGCTCCGCTTCGGGGTGGAACTCCAGTCTCACGTCTTGAGGCGTGCGCGAAGGTTCTGAAAAACACGCTGGGCAGGTACCGGCTCCACTTTTCCTTCAACGATCTCACGATGGCGCCGTTGTGCTTCTAGTAACCAAGCGCGCTCGACATCGGCATCAGCCGGACCATCAAGATCCGCGATCAGGAAGCGAATCAACTCGGTCTTATCTTCGAGGGTCAAAGAACGAATCTTTGCTTCAATCTCAGCGACATTGGTTGGCATAGCGACCTCCGTGCTGCCGACTCTTGAGCTACACTAACCTGACTGTAGCCAGAGGGCCCTGAGTTGTCAACGTGCGCGCGTCCAACGAGGGCCTTCTTAGGGCGCGCGATCCACGAGCACAGAGAGCGGCCAGGCTACTACCCCATCAGCATTCATTCACGACCCACCCAGTACATGGGCCGGCGCTTCAGATTCATGACCGCAAGCACTCGCAGTCCGTCTTGTTTGATCGTGTAGAGGATCGCGTAGGGAAACCGGAGAACCAGTCGGCGGCGGACTGACCCGATGATCAGTGAGCCGGCCTCAGGATAATTGACGATGGCTTGGGTACAGCGCTCGACCTCGTCTAGAAAAGCCAAACCAAAGCCCGGGCTTTCAGCATTGTAAAACTATGCGGCTTCATTCAACTCACGGCGAGCTAATCGATGATAGGAGACTCGCTCCATTTCACTTCAGCTTAGCCCTCGCCTCGCGAAACACCTCTGTGGCCGAGCAACTGGAGCCAGAATGAATATCCATTTCCGCACCTCTCCGCTGAGCCTCTTCGGCCCATAGTCGCGTATTTTCTTCTTCGGAAAGATTCTCCAGGCTCTCTAGCAACTTGCCGGCCAAACGCGCCCGCGCCTTCGGATCCAGCTTCATTGCCTCGGCTTCAAGTTCCTTTAAACTCATGTGCGTATTCTACACCAAACGGCAATAACGGCAAACACTTGGAGATCGTTCCGCCACATCTCTGCCCTGTCTTTTTCCACCCTCTCAATGAGGGAGTGGCCTGCCAGCTCTCAACGTGCGCGCGTCCAACGAGGGCCTTCCGGTTTCTTATGTCTTTCTTGGAGGGAGTGGCTGAAGCTGCCCTTTACTGCGCGCAACATTCTCACCCACCCAACCCCGAACGCGCCGAGACGCGCTCTTTTCCCATGCGAGCACATTCTTATCGTGCGCGTTCTGCGAGCAAGAAAGGCACTTGGACACTCCCTCCTCATTCTTTTGAGGCCGCGCGTTGCGCGATCTTCCCCCCCTATCTCCTAAGGTCATAGGCTGAATGGTTCCCCCCCTGCGCCCGTCGAACGGTGCTTTCTTTTTCCCCCACACTCAATCAATGGGTTGAGACGGTTCTGCTCTCAGCGTGCGCGCATACAACGAGGGCCTTCTGAGGCTGCGCGTTGTGCGAGCACAGAGAGCGAACCGCCTCAACCCATCACCGCCGAACCATGATGATGGATCAGCAACCACTCATCCCCGATGCGCTCGAAGAGATTCGTGGCTAGTACCTGCGCCTGCTGAGGTTCATCGGATTGTTGGGTGGTGATGTTCTCCACGCAGACGACCCAGGCCAAATCGCCCGCCACCTGCACCGTCACGTCAGTCAACACGAACGTCATGGAAAAGGTATTGTTGAAGATCAGCACCCAAGAGTCTCGGACCTCAGGCCAGTCCGATCGCAAGGACCAGCCTGGATGGATACAGGTCACATACTCCTGATGCGCCCAAATCTTATCCATCTCATTGATATCGAGGCTGCCAAACGCGGCATAAAATGCGCGGTTCGCTTGGTTCACTTCTTCGATGCGTTGTTCCAGCATGCACGGCTCCTTGCCTAAAAAATGAGCCGTATCATACTGCAATCAAAGAGACGAGGGCGAGGGGGAAGCAAAGGCGGCAGGACTTAATCTGAGCAGCCGACTAGGTTGTGAGACGGGAGGTTTGCCGATCAACCGCCCACACTCCAGCCAAGATCAGTGCGATGCCGAGGATTTCGCTCATGCCCACCGATTCGTGCAACAGCACCGCAGACAGGACGATGGCAGCCACAGGCGTCAGATTACCGAAGACAGACGCGCGCGAGGGCCCAATGCCCTTCACGCCATACAGCCATGCCTGTTGCGCGATGGCCGTGGCGAACAAGACCAGATACCCCAGCGCCATCCAGTCCGCCGTCGTCACGGACCCGAGTCCCGCATCCAGCATCTTACGGTCCACCCACAAGAGAGGGACTTGAAGAACGGTCGCGACGAGCAGGGTTGCCCAATTGACGGTGAGAGCCGAGTGGCGCTCCATAATCTTCCGGCTGCCAATACTGTAGAGAGCCCAGCTCACCACCCCACCGAAGACCAGTAGGCTGCCGAGCAACGGCTGATCGCCTGCGGCTTGGAACCCCGCCACGGAGACCAGCCCCACACCCGCAAACGACAGGAGACCGCCCGCCCACACGGCGCGCAGCGGAACGTCCTGTATCAACATAGCCGAGAGCAGCGCGGTCACCACCGGACTTGCCCCGATGATCACCCCGCCCACGGCTCCGCTCACATACTTGAGCCCCATCATAATGAGCAAGTGGTTGCCCAACACGCCGAGCCCGAGCAGTCCCAGCATGCGCACATCTGCCTTGGTCAATTTGGCCAAGGTACCCTCCTGCCACCACCAGGTGCTCAGGAGAATCGCCAAGCCGCCGATGTCCCGCAGGACTGAGGCTTCAACCGCGGAGAATCCGCTCAGAGCCAGCTTCTGGGCTACGATCGACCCGCCCCACAGTATCGCGGCAGCGATAATCGACCCAGCGGCCAGTCTGTTGGAGGAAGATGTCATGGGCTATGGGGATACCGTCGTTTTCGTCTGCCGTCAAGAAGTATTCTTTCAAGGCGGTGAACAGATGCCCTTTTGCCCGCGCATGAGGATGGAGTGTTGAGATAAAGCAGGCCACTGCATGGATGATGAGAGAACGGACCTCTAAAAAATCACTTGGACTCAGGCCGCATTCCTGGCAGGATATCAACGGATCGTCTCTCATGTCCCAAGAGAAGATGGCTCGTTGACAGAACCCAATCGTGCAGAATTAAACGTCGCCCAACCATGCCACCAAAAGTCTTCATCAGTCACGCATCGGAGGACAAGGACCGCTTCGTGCTCGACTTCGCGAGTCGGTTGCGGGCGCACGGCATCGATGCGGGGCTGGATCGCTGGGAAATGTTTCCGGGTGACAGTCTGGTCGACAAACTGTTCGAAGAAGGCCTGCACAGCGCAACAGCCGTGGTGGTTGTGCTCTCGACGAACAGCGTCGACAAGCCCTGGGTGAGAGAAGAGCTCAACGCGGCGTTTGTGAAGCATGTCGACAGCGGCACCAAACTGATACCCGTCGTGCTTGACGATCGACAAGGAGCTCCCAAGCTCATTGCCGGACAACGCTTCCCTGTAGAAGACCTTCGCAAACTCCAAGGCTGCCGCATCATCCACGGGCCATCCGGTTCCGATATAGTTCTGGACGCCTCGCTCGAAAAACGCCTGGGCCAACCCCGCGAGATTCCGATTCGATTCCTGCAGCGTAAAGGGATTTCCAGATCGAATGACTCCGGAGAAGCACGCGTTGGCAAAGATCAGGCGCGGCACGCGCCGCGCACGGAAAATATCTCTGGCCGAAAGCACGTTCTCCTTGCCGAAAATCCATCCACTCTTGGCAGGGTTCTTTTCGTCGAAATCTCCGTGCCCCGAGTAGTGAATCAGGTCGAACTCCTCGCTCAGGATCAGCGCCAAGAGCTCAACCGGATCGCACTCATTCGCTCCGATGCGTTGTTCGATCGTGATGTCCAGGCTCCGCTCCTCCTTCATGGATTGTAGAATACGCACGACCGTGCGCCCCTCTTCCCGCGCTCCTGGCAATTGCAGGTCTGCCTCCGGAGCCGGATCCGCGATGACCAGGACGCGGAGGCGGTTCTGAAAGGGCGGTGCGATGAGTCCCGGGGCGCCGGACAAGGTGGTTCGGAATTGTCGAGTCAATTGCCGCCCTGGGCCGTAGAAGATAATCTTGCCATGCCGCTCGAATGCCGCCATTTCCCACGGGAACGCCGCGGTCGAACGGTCGACGATGAGTGTCAGCGGCGTCATGTCGATCATATCCTGAAAATCTTCCGGCATCAGATAAGTATGCAACAGTTTCCCATATTTGTGCTGATCCTCCAGAGTGCGAGATTCCTTCAGCAGTTCGGCTGCTCCTTCTGCATACGAAGATTGAATAGTCATCTCGCGAACCGGGATCACAGCTTGCCTGGTGATGGCGGAAAATCGGAATATGTCGCGGTCCCGCTCGATCGTAATACGGCTCCCCTCCATCGTATCAACGTTCGCTGATTGCGATGTCGGCTTACGATGCGCGCGCTTCGGGAGTTTCCTCCTCGTGACGCGCAAATTCCAGCCATCGTTCTGATTCTGTGCGACTTTATCCAAGAGCTTCTGAATAACCTGACTGCGGTCCTTGTCATACTCCACGATGCGCAGGGTCTCGAAATGTCCATGCCCTCCGAGCCGCCTGAGTGCTGATCCCACACCCTCCAGCATGCCTTCTATGGCCTGTTCCAAGGACAGATTGCCTTCTCCGGAGCCAACGACAACTGTGGCAAATTCGCGCCACTCTAGCGCGGTAACCGCATAGGTGACATTGGCGAACAGAAGCTCCAGGTCTTCCCGATTGAAGCGCCCGTACTCACCCATGCCGGCGAGGATAACGGTGTTCGCGGCAAGGGACTTATGCGCATTGGGAATAAGAAACACTTCGCCAAGCCCACCACCGATCATACCGCGCTTGACCGCCTTGGAAATCCAGAACTCGAGCGCCTGGTCGAGTACTCCGACCGCCCGCACCGGTGGCACGCCTCTGTAGTGGCCGGCGACCACCGCCGGAGCCTTGATATCGCGAATGTCACCGTGAACGACCTCAATGTTCAGCGAGATGGGTGCTTCTGCCGGTCTCTTTTTCATCCGCCCTCCATCGGTCTTCGCCTGCGCCGAATCGGTCACTGCCCGGGATACGGGAGGCGCCTGCGCCATGATGGCTTGCCTGAGCAATTCTTCAGCCCGACGGCGCTCGGCAGCACTGCTTCGGTTGGCCTTCGTCTCTTCCGCAATCAGGCGGATCTGCTCGGCGTCCTCACGGTCTTGCACGGCACGGACGCGCGCTGACCTCACCGAACGGACTGCACGAGCGGCGACTGGTTCAGTCGCCAGCGCGCCAGTCTTGCCGGTGCGCAATATCTCATCGATACCTTCGAGGACCTGCTCATGCTTCTGAAGGTCTCCGTGGATTTCATCGACGTAATACGTCGGCACCCCCGGCAACAACCCGAGCTCATGCGTCACGCGTCCGTCACCCTTCAAGGTGGTACCAAACTCGAATAGGCCGGGACCATCAATCGTCACGCCGGTCAGAGTTTCTTGATTGCAGCCGGCGATATACGTCATGCGCTCCGGTCAGTGGTGGCTGCCGTATCAAGATCGGCATGGAACTTCCTCGCGCGTTGGAGGTGGGCCGGCACGATGGGATAACCGCCCCAGGCGACACGGTCATAGAGACCATGTTCCGAGGGTGGGAGCTTGGCGGGAGACGGGAGCAATTGGTAACTCCCCACGAATCCATTCAGGACATCAAGGACCTCGTCCAAGTCGTGTCGCAGGTCTGCCGCTGCCAACCACTTCACGAGTTTGTCCTTGGCGACCATCGCTTGCACAATGGCATAGGAACCGTAGTTCGGCGTGCCGAGCATAATGAGTCGGCCGCCCTGGACTTTCTTCGGCTCCGACATGGCCTTCCACACCTTGGGATACAGCCGAATAAAATTCCGGGACACCAGGCCTCCCATGGAATGGCCAACAAGATGAACCGGTTGGTCTTTGAATTTAGTTTCCACGAGAGACTTCAAGCCCTCAGCCGCCTGATCCAGATCTTTCCGCCAGTCATAGGCAAAGGGCTCCACGTTCCAGTACGCTTTCAACCACAGAATCGTCTCGGCGTAGCTGTCCTTGTCGAGTCCACTTGGGCGCACACGCAACGTTGAATCGGCTTCCTGCACACCATCCTTGGCGAGCCGGAGTTTGTTGAT
The DNA here is from genome assembly GCA_038200685.1 of Nitrospirales bacterium. Lineage (GTDB taxonomy): Bacteria > Nitrospirota > Nitrospiria > Nitrospirales > Nitrospiraceae > Palsa-1315. Next base: position 1,501 of record JBBRRN010000054.1, on the reverse strand, counting down.
GCCTCCCCAGATGAGTTTGAGGAAACTGACCCACACAACGTCGGCATCTCCGTCATCCGTCACGGTCAATTCGGAGCCCATGATGCCGGGGATGAAGATAATATTGCCTCGCAACGGCTCCCGCTTGTGACGAGCCGACCGCATACGATCGGCCAGGCGCTGCAGCCGCTCAAGCTTCTCTGGCCCAAAGTGGTCGCTCAAGGCTTGATCGGACACCGCCCGTGATTTTCCTCCGCGTGCAGAACGGGAGAGTTGTGCTTCAAACTCATCCCACTCCATGCCACGGACCCAACGGTCCGCATCGCTCGGCATGGCCCCTCGCTGTTTCCTACTCATCGGCGACTCCTTCCTTCAGAAAACACATCGGACAGTCTACGCTAACTATTTGAAGACAACGGCGGCTTGGTGGCCACCGTTGCTACTACCTTCTAACTGAGAAATGGCCGATCGAAGGACGTGCGCAGACCTTCCAGCTGCGGAACTTGATCGAAGTCATTTTTCTTGAGCTGCGCGGTGGTGTGCTGATGCAATTCCCGATAGGTCAGCTTGCCCTGGGCAGCCTTGATGGATTCGACGAGATGATAGGTCAGGGCGCCGTTGAACGAGCCTCCGATGCGGGCATCGGCAGAGGTTTGTGTATCGCGACAGCCGGTGATCAGCATCTCTTTGATGTCGGCGTGGACAATATCACTCTTTCTCTTCCGTCCTCGGGGAGCCTTTCCCAGTTGACCGCGAAGCGTCCCACGCAGTTTCCTGCCGGACTCGGTAGCCATCAGATCCAACGGGCAAGGGAGGAATCGTTCTTTGATGGGGGCATCAGGCGGAGTGATGGCGCGGGTATTAGTTCCTGAGTGGCAGCAGTCCATGATCACCGTGAGACTCACGCCAGATCGCAATTTATTGAGTGCCTTACGGAGCCAGTCGTCGCGCAATGGATCGCTCCAGTCGAGATCGGCCGGACAGAGGATTTCGTCTCGATGATCCGCTTCATCCCCATTGTCGTCCGGTACGTTCGCCCCATGGCCTGAATAGTGGAGCAGCAACACGTCGCCTTTCTTTCCGCCGGCAATCAGCTTCTTAATCGCCGACTGCATGGCCTTCTTCGTCGCCTGCAAGTCAGTGAGGGACGTCATGTCTTTGACCGAGAATCCATAGTAGGTGGTCAGCGCCTGCTGGAGATTCTTCACGTCGTTGACACACCCGCGTAGATCAGATCCGGGTATCTGGTACCGATTGATCCCGATGAGCACCGCTCGCTTTGCCATTTTTCACTCCTTTCGATTGAGAAAGAGGATTACACCACAGCCGCAACCTTTTCTACCAATTCCAATGCCTTGGCGGCCATAAGGATGGCCCTCTTCACTGACTCCAGTCCTTTTATAGTTTCACGAATCATGTCCGAAGCTTTCTCCAGTGCGGAAGTGGCCGCTCGATATTCAGCGCTCGCAGTATCCAGACTGATATTGATGAGGCACCGACCTTCATCTGAAGCGCGTTCCTT
>JBBRRN010000053.1:0-12948 GCA_038200685.1 Nitrospirales bacterium | reverse complement strand
GTCATGCCCGCCTCGCCAGAGGTGCTTGCGTCCTCGCCTGATCGGACTATTGGTCGCGACCGGGCGGTCGACTTCAGGCATATGGCAGCTCTGGAAAATGAAACCCCGCTCCTGCATGAAAAACTTGCCTTCGTATTCCGCGTACGTCCCGCAAGGTCCCACATTATAAAACTGGGCCGGCCCGGACACGACATTGTGACAGCGGTAACACACCTGCGCCGTCCTGAAATTCGGATCGAACTTGGTCGGGTGCGGCGCAGCCGAATCGTCGAATGGCCCGTAAATGACTCCGTCCCGCACATGACAGACGGCACAGGTTACCGATTCTTTCTGATATTCTGGATCGTACTGAGGGTTAGGCTCTTGAACGGCCTTCTCTACACGCCCTCGCGGAATCTCCTTTACCAATGTCGGCTGCTGGTTTTCCAGCGGGGTGTGACAGTTCAAGCAGACCCATACATTCTTATCTTTTTTCCAATAGGCCTGAAAGAACGGGTCTTCATAGGCATGGGCATGGATGCTAGTCTTCCATTCGTCGTAAATCTCGCGATGGCATTCTCCACAGGATTCAGCCTTCAGACTCGTCAGACCTTCAGGAATTTTTTGATATGGAATCGCATGGGCATAATCAGACCGCAACCCGAAAATTACGACTGGTTTGATCTCCGTGTAATACACATACACGAGCACACCGATCAGGGCACAACCGAGCAGAACTTTGATAGACGTCTTCATGCGGTCAAGAGCGCCTGAATGTGGCGATCGACCGAGGCAGCCAAGGATGTTAGGTGGTACCCACCTTCGAGCGATGAGAGCATGCGTCCACCGGCATGACGTTTGGCGATACCGGCCACGATGCCCGTGAGATCCGCGTAGCCCTCTTCCGTCAACCCCATGCTCGCAAGCGGATCGTCTTTGTGCGCGTCGAATCCGGCGGAGACGATGACGAATTCCGGTTTGAACGCATCGGCTGCCGGCACTAACGATTTCAGAAAGACGGCGCGATACTCCTCATCGCCCTCACCCGCTTCCATCGGCACATTGATCGTGAAACCCTCCCCTGCTCCTTTGCCTCGTTCCGTCGCACCGCCCGTGCCAGGATAATGTGGGTACTGGTGCGTACTGAAGAACAACACCGATGGATCAGTCTCGAAGCTATGCTGCGTGCCATTGCCATGATGCACGTCCCAATCGACAATCAAGACACGCGTGAGGCCATACTTCTTCTGCACATAGCGCGCGGCAATTGCTACATTATTGAAGAAACAGAAGCCCATCGAGCGCCCTGCTTCGGCATGATGCCCTGGTGGCCTCACGGCACAGAAGACATGGTCCACTTGCCGGCTCATAATCGCATCGACAGCGGCCAACGCCCCCCCGGCTGCCAGATATGCAGCGGTCAATGAGCCGGGAGACATGGAGGTGTCGGGGTCGAGCGAGACTCGCCCATTCGCCGGTGCGTGACTCTTCAGCATCGCAAGATACGAGGCCGTATGGATCTGCGTAATCCATTCATCTTCCGCCTCTCGCGGTTGAATCTGAGTCAGCCGAGCCGCCGTACCGCTCTGCCCCAACTGCTGCATGATGGCACGCAACCGATAAGACGACTCAGGGTGCCCAGCCCCCATGTCATGGTCGAGGTAGGCCGGATGGTACACGAGACCTGTCTTACCCATAAATGCTCCAGATTACTTGCCCCGCAAGACGCTCAAAATGGCTGCCCAGCGAGGCCGCAGCGAGCGAGATGCCGAGGCGTACTTCTAGTACGTTGAGGCGTTGAGCGACGCGAGAACAAAGCTGACAGACTTTTTCAGCGTCCTGCTGAATCGTAGCATGCAGGAAAGCGCATAGACAACGAGCGCTTGCCGCTGCTATCGTCTCCGGAACTGGAGGGTGAGATGCCAAATCGACGAATCGAACCGCTCAAAAAAGTGTTGGCAATTGACCCGAACGACGAGGTGGCTTGGTTTGGCCTCGGGAAGGCCTATATGGAAGATGCAAACTTCGAAGAAGCGGCCAAGGCCCTGCAGCAATGCGTCACGGTGAAGCCCACTTACTCGGCCGCCTACTATGCCTGGGCTCAATCACTGCACAAATTGGGTCGAATCGACGAGTGCCGAACCGTCTGCGCCACCGGCATCGATGTATCCACAACAAACGGCGATATGATGGTAACGAAGAGTCTGGAGATGCTAAGAGGAAACTTGGGCTAGTTCGACAACGTTGTTACCCGATAGACTCGGACAGCTTCTTTGCAATCTGGCTTCTACGATTTTGGTTCCTGATAGTTTCAGGTTGCGCATTCTGCGAATAAGAAAGTCCCCTGGCCAATCCTTCAATGTTCTCCTGAGTCGCACTGTTGCTCGAATACAGGAAACCCACGCTGCCCCCTACTGGGAGACTTTTTCAACACAGTGCTATACCGATTCCGCTCCTTTGTCATCGTCGTCAACATCGGATGAAAGGCCGAGAACTTCCGGCTGGTGTTTGGAGATCTCCTCGTACACTTCATCGAGCCAGCGGCTCGCGTAGCCAAGAATCTCCCTGACCAATGGTTCCGTTTGGCCCGTGCGTTTGATGGTCCATTGGCACACATATTCCAACAGCACATCCCGTTCGAACCGCTCCGACGATTGCATGGCCAAGCCAGTCATTTCACCTAGTCCCGTCGTGAGAATATCGGCCACCGTGTCACGCCCATACGAGGTGCTGGCTGTGACATATTGAATGGCTCGGTTCAGTTCTTGATCAGTCATGAAATCTCCTACCACTTGATGCATCATACCCAGAATGTCGCTGCAGATGGAAGATCCTCTCTGTCCTTAGACACGTGAAAAACTCTACGGCCTCGTCATCGGGAATGGTATGATCGTGGCCGGATAAGCCCAACTTACATGATGTAGGTAGATGAGACGAAGGAGAAGTGAACGATGCCTGTGAAGATCATCCGGAACACTCCGACCTCGCGAAAACCCTCTTCCCCAAAACGGCAAAGCCACACCTATTCCGAGCGCTGGAACCTCTCACATTTAGCGGATCAGCCGGTCAAGCGGTTTGAGATCCTGTTGGGAGAGATCGAATCCAAGGTGGGGCAATTTGAATCTGCACGCGCCCAACTGAGTCCAACTATGGAAATATCCATCTTCCACCCACTACTGACCCTGAGTGAAAACATTACGGCTGCAGCCTCCAAAATTGGCGCCTATGCCTACCTCTGGTTCTCCGAAAACACGAAAGACTTGGCCGCCCGTTCGTTTAAAACCAAGGTTGAGGAGCGACTCACAGCGCTTCAGAACCGGTTGGTGTTTTTCGATCTCTGGTGGCAAAGTGTCGATGAAGACAATGCGCGCCGACTCATGACTGGAACAGGCACACTCCGGTATCACCTTGAAACCATCCGCCGTTTTCAACCTCACACACTGTCTGAACCGGAAGAGAAGATCGTCAACATTAAGAACATCACGGGTCGTAGCGCAGTCCATTCGCTATACGACGTCGTGACGAACGCCTTCACGTTCACGCTCACCATCAACGGCAAACGGAAGACGATGACGCGCGAGGAACTGACGTCCTATCTCCGCCATGCACAGGGACGGCTGCGTGAGGCCGCCTATCGAGAACTGTATCGCGTCTATGCCGATCAGCACGATCTGCTTGGCGAGATTTATAAAACCTTGGTGAACGACTGGAAGGCGGAGAATCTTCAACTGCGTCGATTCGCTTCCCCAATTGCCACCCGCAACCTCGGAAACAACATTCCCGATGCAGCCGTAACATCGCTCCTGAAGGTCTGCCAGAAGAACGCGAACATCTTTCAAGATTACTTCCGTATCAAGGCTCGTCTCTGCAAGATCAAGCCGATGAGCCGCTATCACATCTATGCGCCTCATCGGACGGCACAGAAATCCTATCGCTATCAGGATGCCGTCCGAATGGTGCTGGAGGCCTATCGTGGATTCTCTCCACAATTAGCCGACTTGGCGGAACGTGTGATGCATGAACGTCATGTCGATGCACGGGTGCGACCAGGAAAAATTGGGGGAGCATATTGCTACAGCGTCGTCCCAAACATGACTCCTTACGTGCTGCTGAACTTCACCGGCGAGGCGCGCGATATCGCGACCATGGCCCATGAGCTCGGCCATGCCGTCCACGGTATGCTGTCGGAAAAACACTCCATGTTTACCTTTCACTCCACCCTCCCACTGGCGGAAACGGCGTCGGTGTTCGGGGAACGTATCCTGTCCGACGCCCTCATGAACCAAGAACGGGATAAGAAGGTAAGGCAGGGACTTCTGCTCAACCAACTGGACGACATTTACGCCACGGTTCTCCGGCAAGCCTATTTCGTCCAATTTGAGAATCAGGCCCATGAGATGATTGCCCAAGGCGCGACCGTAAAGGATTTGGCCAAAACTTATCTGACCGATGTGCGGCAGCAGTTTGGAAGGGGCATCAAGGTTCCGGAGGAGTTTCAATGGGAATGGCTGACTATTCCGCACATCTTTGCCAGCCCCTTCTATTGCTACGCCTACAGCTTCGGCAACTTATTGGTCCTCGCCCTCTACCGGATGTATCAGAAAGAAGGGGCATCGTTCGTGCCAAAATATCTTGATCTGCTGAGTACCGGCGGATCGGAGGCGCCGCAGACGATTCTCGCCAAAGTCGGCGTCGATATGGCTTCTGAAGAGTTCTGGCAATCGGGGTTCGATACGATCCGCGGGATGGTCAATGAGCTGGAGCGGACGCTGTAAGTCCAGCATTTCAAACACTTTAGATATCAATCCTCTTCATTACACCGGTTCTGTCCAGCCCCTCTTGACAGATGGAAAGGACGGGAGTATTCTTATTATCAGTTGATAACGGTTATCATAATCGTCGTCTGCGCACGAGAACCCTGCTCGACGAAAAAAGGAGTACAACCCATGTACCTCTGCCTCTGCAAGGGAATTACTGATTCGGATGTCCGTGAAGCTGGACGAGCAGGTCTCGTGATGCCCTGCCAACTCAAAGCGAAGTTCGGACTAAAAGATCCAGGATGCTGCGGTCGCTGCTCAAAGAATATTCATGAGTTTGCGGAGATCGCGACGAGTGCACACCAAGCGCCTTCCCTCAACAGCCTACGGAGATAGTCCGGACTAAGGCCTTCTCCCCCACCCGACCCCCACAAGACTACTGTGCACAGATCCACTCGCCATCGACGACGACAATCTCGTCTCTTCACAGGGTACCGCGAGATTAGGAATCTTACCTTTCTGGCATCCCGTTGGAACGGAACAATGTGTCACGATCCCTTATTCACTCGACGGACACATCCTCACCGTGCGCTCGGAGAGAGCAGGAACTCGAAATCGGATTTGGTCAGCACCCCTTGCCCAGAGCCGCGCACGACCCCACGCATCACCGCATCATACAGATTGAGTTTCCGTAGCTTGAGTGCCATCATCTTTTCCTCAATGCTATGGCGCATGAGAATCCGCACGATCGAGACAGTCCGTTGTTGCCCGATGCGGTGCGCGCGATCCGACGCCTGGTTTTCCACCGCCGGATTCCACCAGGGGTCCAGATGAAAGACATAGCTCGCTTTGGTGAGATTGAGCCCCTGCCCCCCCGCTTTGAGACTTAAGAGAAACACGCTCGGCTGTTCGCCGCTCTGAAACGCCGCCACTCTGATTTTGCGCGTTGTCGCCACCGTGGAGCCATCCAGCCGGTGATACGGCAACGCATGCCGGACACAGGCCTCCTCCACAAGATCGAGAAAGCTGGTGAACTGGGAAAACACCAGAGCGCTATGCCCCTCATCCAGCAATACGTGTAATCGCTCCATCAGGAAACTGATTTTTGGCGAGGGCTCGTCGGCACGGTTCGTCAGGAGGCGAGGCGATAGACAGACCTGCCGGAGCTTGAGGATCGCCGTCAGCGCGATGAACTGCGCCTGACCCGAGGTCTTGGTCCGGTAGGCCTCGTCAATCGTGGTGCGAACCTGAGCGACCGTCTGCTGATACAGCGCCTTTTGCCGATCGGTTAAGTCGAGGAACACCTCGCTCTCGATCTTCGGCGGCAAGTCTTGGAGGACCTCTGCCTTGGTCCGCCGTAAGATGAAGGGCCTGGTCCGGCGAAGCAGCCGCTCCAACACGGCGCCCTGGACACGTTTGAGACCGGCCTTGAACCGATCGTACTCGCCGAGCAGTCCCGGCATGCAGAGATCGATCACGGAAAAATACTCGCCAAGATGGTTTTCGAGCGGGGTGCCGGTCAGCGAGAGTTTAAAACGTCCGGTGAGACGGCGGGCGGCGCCCGTCGTGTCGGCTTGAATGTTCTTCACCGCCTGCGCCTCGTCGAACACAATGACATGGAACGCCAGGCGTTCCAATCGTTCGATATCCCGGCGAACCAGACCATACGTCGTGATGACGACCTCGCCATCCTTGGCATCGAACGTCCGCTCGCTGCCGCTATAGACATGGACCTTCAAGCCTGGCGCAAAGCGCGCAAGCTCCTGCTCCCAGTTGAAGAGGAGACTCGTCGGCACGACGACCAGATGCGGACCCTTCACACCCGCCGCCGTCTCGAGGCGCCCGTCCTTAATAGCGGCCAACAGACAAATAGCCTGGAGGGTCTTACCCAATCCCATGTCGTCCGCTAAACAGCCGCCGAAACGATGCTCGTAGAGAAACGCAAGCCAGGCATACCCGTCCCGCTGATAGGGACGAAGCGTGGCCTGCACATTTTTCGGCAGAGACCGTGCGGCAATCCGCGTGAATCCCAGGAGACGGGCGAGCACGGCCTCGTCTTCAGCAGGCAACGAAACCGCAATGCCCTGCTCGCGCAATGCCAGCCAGTCGAGGATCTGCATGCGCGGCACACGCACGATCTTCGTGACACCCCGATCCGCCTGCGCCTCGCCGGTCAGGGCGAGAATCGCGCGCAGCCGTTCCAGGGTCTGGCGATCCAACACCCGCAACCCGCCGTTGGCGTCGATCAGCCCTCCCTGCTGAAGGGCGGCCCGCCACTCCGCTTCGTCCAGCGCCACGCCGTCGCACCGGATCTCCGGACGGATTTCAAACCAGTCGATCCCGGCCCCTTCCGGCTCGACACGCTCCACATGGGCCGAACAATCCCATCGAGAAGGCTTGACGGGCTTGCCCTCGTAGAGCAATGCAATTCCGGCGGACGTGAGCCTGTCCAGGAGAGCCGGCAATCCTTGGAACAACCGCGGCGCATCGATCATCATTTCGTCGCAGCGCCGCATGCCGCGAAAGATTTCCTGGCCGAATACGTCGAAGGGAATCCTGTACAGCCACACCTCACGAGCCTTGTCCACCGGCTGCAGCTCCCATCGCCCGGCGTGTGTCTGTAGTCGCACATCTGTCCGGGCATAGCCCAACAGGTGCTGCTTGAGCCACTGCGTGGCCTCGTCGTTGACGGCGCGTGGCCACTCCTCAAGACTGAGAACCATTTTGATGCGTTGGTCTCGCTCCTTGGCCTCGCGCACAGAAAGAAGTCTAAAAAACGCGTCGTAGAGTATGGTCTTTCGTTTGTGCGTGCGCAGCGCACTGGAAAAGGCACGCCCTTGCTCCAACGCCGAGAAAAATCCAAAGGTAGAGACACTCGGAGCAAACCGGACATCACCACGGCGACATTGTGCCTGCAACGTCCATGAAGCAGATAGCGGGTCTTCCACGCCGGATGGAGGCTTCAGGATCAGGGAATACGAAATTCCATCACCCACCGAAGGCGGCGCGGGGCGTTGCACCGAAAATTCCCGGCCCTCTACCTTCAGCAGGAGATCTCGCACAATCCGATTGGCCTGCATTTGAAGCACCTCGATTTGCGCGGACTGAAACTCGTCTAGCGAGATCGTAAACTCCATATCCTCGTTGGCGCCTTGCCACCGCCCATACCCGGATTCGCCCGGTAACGGCACCGCGCGGAATCCTTCTCCGAAATCGTCATAGGGATCGGAGAACGGATCGCCATCCTTGAAGCGTTGCAGCAAAGAACGGAACAACGCCCACCCCTGTTCGTCCTTCAGATAGAGCAATCGCCTGCCGCTCAGATCGACCACAAACGTCCTGAAGCGCGCGATCCGTTCGAGCGGTACCTCGTCGGCGAGGCAGACCGCGCGTACCCTGACCTGGCCGCCGACAAGGTCAATCTCCGTCTTACTCCGGCACTTGACCGATTGGTTCCAGTGAAGCGGGATCGATTCGTGGCCAGATATCAGCACAATCGGGTAGGGCCTGTCGTGAACCCTGAGATAGTGGAGCAAGGGGTCTTCCCCGAACCCGGGCATGAACCAGGACACATTAAGGAGAGAAACCAGTTCAGCTGGAATCGCGGCGCCCCATCCCCCGGACAGCGGCACGCCATTCCTATGGATCAGGAGCTGCGGATGCAGGTGATGGGCATCGATAACGATCTCATAGGCCGGTCCCTTGCGAGCCACTCCTTTACCGGCCACTCCGGCAGAAAACGGTCCTGGCGCCCTGGCTGCTTCCTGGATGCTGCCGAGCAACTCGGCTCGAAGCCCAGGCAGCTCGACTTCTTGCCCGCCAGGCAATCTAAACAGCTCCGGTGAGAGCAGATGCTTGGTCGTGAAATAGACGCACAGCACATGTTTGCACAGCCCGCCTGGATCCCAGGCCGGGCAATCGCAAGAGGCCGCGAGGAATCCGTCGTCGATGGAAAAAACGACCTCGTAGAGCCTGCTCCCCTGTACCTCCGCCGTCAGCGTTGTGCGGTCATGGTTCCAGGCATAATGCTGAAGCCGCTGCTCTTGGTAATAGTCGTACCCCCGGACGACGGATGACTTCGGGGCCATCGTATAAACAGCGTTAGCCGATATGGCGCGAAACGCGGCGATGAGTGCGAATGATTCGGGGGCAGGGCGTGGAACGACAATCCCCTGCCCGCGACGGGATGAGGTCTTCTTCCGCATAGTGCTTCACTATAAGCGGGAGAGAGGAACGGCAGCAAGGTACGGTAACGGATGAATACTCGATCTGGTACCTGTGTCGGCCCCATTACGCGAATCGACGGCTCGCCGCTCGAAATACGTCGTGGAGACCAAACAGAAGATACTACTTGGCAGAACTGGCCTTGAATCTGGCTGCGACCTCGGCTACGCGCCGGCCTAACTCCTTGGCGTCGGCCAATTCCTGGTTGTCGATGCCGGGGCTGTCGCCTTCTGTGGTGGCAGATGCGCCGAAGGCCCCACCCCCACTGACGACGATCATCTGATTCCCCAGCATCGCGGCAAGGATCGTCAACATCGTCACTTCCTTCCCGCTCGACACTTGACCGCCCACGGCGAAAGCTGCACCGATCTTGTTCTTCATCTTAAATTCTGGGAACACACCGAATTTAAACTGCCAGTTGTCGAAGAAGGTTTTTACCTCACCAGACATGTTCGACCAATACACCGGCGAGCCGACCACGACTGCGTCAGCGGAGAACAAATCCTCTGCGGTCACCTTGCCGACTCGTTTTAAGATCGCCTCGGTGCCGGACACGCTCTTCACCCCATCGACGACTGCTTCGGCCATGCGTTCCGTATTGCCGGAAAGCGAATGGTAGGTCACGAGCACCTTCACCAGTGAAGCCGGCTCTTCGGCAAACGCCTCACCGGAGCCGGTGCCCAGCACTACAAGAAGAGCACTCAGCACAAGGGGGCCACTGAGGCGGAGTCGCGAAAGAGAGATGGAGAAAGGGAAAAACATCGATTTCTAGAGAGAGGGAGTCGTCGCGAAGAATTGCCGCGGTTCAACGACGGACAATTTCTTCTTCCATCCGTTCTTCAACGGAAACTTCCGTCAACGTTCCACGATAGTCACACTTGTGACAGCGAACCCGCCATTCTTCAATCCACTTTTCTTGCACGTACGACTGCCGACATTTCGGACACACAAATACACCTTTTACATAATGCACTTTTCTGGTCTCTTTCATACACTCACCCCTTGCTTTTACCAATTGAGGATGGCATAGGCGACCGCGCGATTGCAAGACACACTTGGTCACGGTCGCCGAAGATTCCATATCCCACACACAACCTCGGCTTGACTCGCACCTGGCTCGTCGATAGGATGCCGCCGTGCAACGACGCCATTCACTCGGGATTTTTTTGTTCCTCCTGTTCTCCTTCCCCTACTATACACTGGCAGGAGTCGATCCAACTCCGCCCGATCTGATCCCGATTACCCTTCCTGGGGGTACCGTCATTCAAACAGAGTTGGCCAATACGCCCCAGAAACGTGCGGAGGGATTGATGTACCGTGAGCATCTAGCCGACAACCGAGGCATGCTCTTTACGTTCTTACAAGCGCAAGCCTGGGTGTTCTGGATGAAAAACACCAAGATCCCGCTCGATCTGATCTGGATGAATGAGAAAAAGGAAATCGTCCACATTGAGCCTCGAGTCCCGATCTGCACGAGAACAGACGACAGCTGCCCACAATACCGGCCCAACGAGGGCGCGCTCTATGTCTTGGAACTCGCAGCGGGCAGAGCTGAGAGCTTGAAGTTGCAGCGGGGATCCAAACTTCAGTTCCGAGTCCCATAGCTAGCTTCCCTCACGCAGGACGCTCGAAAAGTTCGTCCAGCAAGGCCGCAGGCGAGTTGAAACCGGAGGCGTACCCTCTGGGACACATTGAGGATTTCGACGGGTCGAGAACGAAGCTGGCGGACTTTTTCAGCATCCTGCTAAGAGCGTTCCTGCCAGGCCCGCATGCGCCGGGCCGTAATCACTCCATCCACGCGCTCAATAGACTTGAGCACCTGCTCGAGGTGGTGGGTGTCTGACACTTCCACGACAAAATCCAGCGCGGCTTTCTGATCTTCCCGCGTCGTGATCTCCGCACGGCTGATGTTGGCATGGCATTCCGCGATCGCGGAGGACACATTCGCTAATACCCCGGTCTTATCGACAGCAACAATAGATATCTTAACCGCGTGCGTGCTAGGTGTGGCAGCGTCCCACTCCACTTCCACCAACCGCTCCTTATCATAGTCCAGTGCCGCAAGATTCGGGCAGTCGACGGCATGGATCGTCAGCCCGCGGCCACGAGTAATATACCCGAGGATGCGGTCGCCGGGAACGGGATGGCAGCAACGCGACAGTTGCATCAGCAAATCACGAGACCCTTTGACCTGTGCGCCGGTGCCGTCGCTCTTCCCACCTATGGCTTTACGCGGGGCGGGATGTTCCTGAGCTGGCGCCCGCATCCCGGAGGACGGGGCTGTCAGTTTGCCGATGACTTGTGACGTCGCCACACGGCCAAAGCCCACGGCTGCGGTTAATTCCTCAGTGCTATCGAATCCCGACTGACGAGCGGCTTCCAAGAGCTCCGCCGATTTGAACATCCGGGCCGGCGCCATCCCCTGACGGCGAAACTCCGACTCCAGCAAACGACGGCCGATCTCGATACTTCGTTTCTGTTCTTCAAGCTTGATCCAATGCTTGATCTTGGTCTTCGCGCGCGAGGTGTGAACAAACTTCAACCAATCCTTATGCGGCGTTTGCGTGGGCGAGATCAGAATTTCGACCGTATCTCCGCTGGCCAATTGATGCTTAAGCGGCACGATCTTCCCGTCTACTTTGGCTCCGACACAATGGTCCCCGACTTCGGTATGAATCGCGAATGCAAAATCGACAGGTGTCGATCCTTTCGGCAACTCTTTCACAATCCCTTTGGGCGTAAATACATAGACCACATCGTGGAAGAGATCGAGCTTCACCGAGTCCATAAACTGCCGGTTATCCGTCATATCTTCATGCCATTCGACGAACTGGTGGAGCCAGCCGAAGGCCTTGCTGTCACGATCTGCCACGTGTCCTTGTTCTTTATATTTCCAGTGCGCGGCGATACCGTGCTCGGCGAGGCGATGCATGTCCTCCGTGCGGATCTGGAACTCGACATGCTCCCCCTTCGGGCCCACCACCGTCGTATGCAGAGACTGATAGAGATTGGACTTTGGAATCGCGATGTAGTCCTTGAAGCGCCCAGGCACGGGCCGCCAGGCTGAGTGAATCACCCCGAGCACGGCGTAACAATTCATCTTGGTCTCAGTCACGATTCGCAGCGCAGTCAGGTCGTAGACCTCTTCGAACGTAATCGACTGCTTATTCATTTTTTGGTAAATTCCGTAGAGATGTTTGGGGCGGCCATAGACTTGTCCGACCAACCCGTTCTCTTGCATCGCCTTCTCCACGAGATGGCGGACTTCATCGATGTACTGCTGACGATCCTCGTCCCGTTTCGCCACGCGGACCCGCAACATCTCGTAGACCTCCGGTTTGAGGTGCTTGAGACATAGATCCTCCAGCTCATTCTTGATCCACCCGATTCCAAGGCGGTTGGCCAACGGCGCATAGATCTCCAGCGTCTCCTGGGCGATCTCCTGCCGCTTGGCCGCACTGAGATGTTCCAAGGTGCGCATGTTGTGCAACCGATCGGCGAGCTTGATGAGGACGACCCGGATGTCGTCCGCCATCGAGAGCACCATCTTGCGGAAATTCTCCGCCTGCTTTTCTTCATAGCTCCGAAACGTGATCTTGCCGATCTTGGTCACCCCGTCAACCAGATGCACCACGTCCTTTCCGAACTCCTTTTCGAGTTCGTCCGGCGTCGCGACGGTATCTTCTAGAGTATCGTGCAGCAGTGCTGCGACGATGGCGGTGATGTCTGTTTTGAGTGAGGTCAGGACCCCGGCGACGGCGATGGGGTGTTGAAGGTAGGGTTCTCCGGACCGACGACGCTGCCCTGCATGCGCTTTCGCAGAGAACTCATAGGCCTTGCGGACCAGGCCGAGGTCGGCATCAGCAGTATAGCTTCTGATCCGATCCAGCAGCTGGTCGAGATCTGTGACGGTTTGGTACACCATGGTTCACTCACTCAATCACCCTCGGTCGAACATCGCGAATGCGGAGCTGAATCCGGTCACGTC
>JBBRRN010000052.1:0-13039 GCA_038200685.1 Nitrospirales bacterium | reverse complement strand
CAGGGTCAATACGTACCATTGGATAGGCTTCTCACCGCTGCTGGATACTTGTGCGCTGTTCATCTTTGCGGAGGGACCAAAGGACATGCGTTAAATCCTCGTGACGCGGATGAAGTTTTCCCATACATTAGGGAACTGCACGGAGATCAAGAGGCTTTGTCCTCAGCCACACGACGGCGGGTATTCCGAGGAGACGGACATGGCCGGGTTACTCCAATCCACCGAACAGTCGCAGAATATTTAAGCGCACTCTTCTTTGCCCAACGCCTACAAGCTGGTTACCCACTGAAACGTATGTTGTCGCTTCTGACTGGGTATGATGGGGGCACCTTAGCCGAGTTGCGTGGAATTTACGCTTGGCTGGCTTGCTTGTACGAAGATGAAGCCGCAACGCTGATTAGCCGAGATCCGCTTGGTCTCGTTTTGTATGGCGACGCCTCCAAACTTTCTACGTCGGGCAAAGGGATGGTGATTGATTGTCTTCGCGATCTTGCCATTAAAAATCCCGGCTTTCGCGCAGAGAACTGGTCCGCTGAACCATTCGGTGCCATGGCTTCCACAGACATGGTTCCCGTTTTCAAGAAGGTCTTGAGCGATGAGACCGAAACTTCCCACCTGCTTGGCTGCATCCTGGACGCCATAATGCATGGGCCTCCATTGCCAGATCTTGGTGAGGACCTTATTAGAATCGTGAGAGACAATGCCCGACTGGAAGGGACACGGGTTCTCGCGTTGGATGCATACCAGCACGTTTGTCCGACCGACACGGGAACTCTTCGAATACTCCTGGACGACATACACGCAGGACGGATCCATGATGAGCATCATCGGCTACGAGGAAAACTCTTTTATACCCTCTATCCTATAACCATTAGGCCTCATGAAATTGGACAGTACCTTGTTCTGCCAGTTGAATCTCATGTCAACGTATACACGATGTTCGTTTCGCATGAGCTAGTCCGCCTCACGAAGCCTCACGACCTGCCCCTGCTCTTCACCGGGATAGATGCTAAAACGATGGCTGAGAGTCCACATCATTCGATCTGGGTGTATTTTTTTGGACGCCTAATCCTACAAATACTGCAACATCTCGGCGAAAGTGTCTCGTCGTCTCAACTTTATGATTGGCTGGGGAAAGCTCTGGACCGATATGGAGGCCCAGTCGCAGACCGAAAAGAAGCGGCTGCCATACAAAGTTGGCTGATATCTCGCCCGGCCGTCGTCCAGGGGCTTTTCCTGCATTGGCTTTCTGTCACTCGTTTTGACAAACCATGGGTCGAGGTAAGTTATTTTTGGCGAAGACTCCACCTTATTGTTCCACCAGAGGGCTTTCATCGGTGGTTACTTTCTCTGGCAGAACGGGAGCTAGATCCAACACGAGCGGAATTCCTTTTTCGAGAAGCAGTGCAAGGGAGTACGAATCTACGCGAAGATGGACCAACACTCGATGAGCTGTTCCAGTGTGCTGATCGCGACTCCAGGTTTCGCGATCCTCTCCGTATGGCGCTTTGCTGTGACGTTGAGTCTTGGCAACAAGAGGACGCTATTAGGCGAAGAGCGAATGAGAAAAGAGCTGAGGCCAAAAGAGCACTTCGTATTCAGCAATGGTCCGTGCTACTGGAAACGATCCGATCCGGATCCCCAACGCAGGCACTTAACACATTGGCAAAAGCCTATTTCGGACTCTTATTTGATGTGGATCGCGATGCGCCCCCAACGGAGCGGCTCGTTACTTTCGCGAATTCAGAAATCGCCGCAACGGCTTTGGATGGCTTTGTCGCTGCTCTAGGGCACACTGATATCCCTTCCCCCAAGATGATCGGTGAGGCTCAAGCCGAAGGTCAGGATTACCTTCTTGGCGTTCCAGTATTGGCCGGGTTAGACGTGCTAGCCACCAAATCTCTTGCAGTTGTGGGGTCAACTCCAACACCAACTTTGCAGTCTGGTTTGGCGTTTCACTTTGCCATCGTTTCAGACCGAGAACGAGAATGGGTAAATCCTCTGATCGAATCCATGCCTGACCTCGCAGCCGAAGCTCTAATGGCCTACTGGCGTCCACTCCTTGATCACAATTTAAAGAATATTATGGGTCTGTATGCGCTTGTCCATGAAGACGTGATGAAGCCGGTTGCCAAACGGGTTGCACTTGTTCTCTTGAAAGACTATCCCAACGCTCAGGAAGAGAATTTGGAGTTATTGCTCCATGCTGCCCTTCGCAATGGGGATCGACAAGAACTTTCGTCCTATGCACACCACATCCTCACCCATCATGCCCCGCTCACCGATGACAACAGGTCCCTGTGGTATGCCGTCGCATTCGCCCTCGATCACAACAACGTTAAAAGTGGGTTAGCGGAACATGTACGCGAGAAGACCGAACAAGCAGCTAGAATCTTAAATTTCCTTTGCCCATCTCATGGCATCAAGTCAGACACTCCGTATCCGTTGTCTGTGGTTGCATTGACATCTCTCATCGCTGTGATGGGTCCAATCTTCCATCCTAGAAAACTGAGTGGGAGCGGTTTGATGACAATCCATGGTCCAGAAGGAGCAGCCTCTTCGATTCAATCGCTAATCCACGGTTTGGCGAAGGAGTTCTCTTATGAAGCCTTCCTCGCACTCGCAGGGCTGCGAGACGATCCTGCCCTAACCGCATGGCATCCAGAAATCTCATTTGCCCTGGCTGACCAGACACGCCAGCGTCGCGAACTTGCTTTCCAATATCCCACGGCTGCTGAGGTAATTGAGACATTAAACCACGGAAGACGTGCAAATGCGGCTGACCTGCAGGCGTTGGTCAACTCACACTTACACGCAATCAGTGCAGAGTTGCGAGACGGGCCAACTGATGGATGGAAAGGGATGTGGAACGTAGACGGCTACGACAACCCAACTCAGGCACGGCCCGAAAACGACTGTCGCAATCGACTTCTGGAACTGCTCCGTCCACGATTGTTCCCGCTCGGTGTTGCGGCAGAACCGGAAGGCAACTACGCTGAAGCCAAACGGGCTGACATTAAAGCCATCATAGGGCCCATTAATCTGCCAGTCGAAATCAAGCGCCATTTTCATCCGGACATCTGGACTGCGCCTCGCGACCAACTCAAAAAGCTATACGCTCGCGATCCCGGGACAGCGGGCCGTGGGATTTACTTGGTCTTTTGGTTTGGAATTGATGCGGGATCCGTTCCTGTGCGTACGACCCCAGGCCCCGAGATAGATACGCCGGATCAACTTGCAGTGGCGCTCCTGGACACACTTCAGCGTTCTGAAAGG
This sequence comes from Nitrospirales bacterium, assembly GCA_038200685.1. Classification (GTDB taxonomy): domain Bacteria; phylum Nitrospirota; class Nitrospiria; order Nitrospirales; family Nitrospiraceae; genus Palsa-1315. The sequence continues at coordinate 9,763 of JBBRRN010000052.1, read as the reverse complement.
GAAGCTCTGGAGATCATCGTGATTGATTGTGCGCCCCCACATCACGCTCCGGCACGACCAGCAGTTAGGAAGTTGAAGAAAAGAAAGCGGTCGTGAAATGGTCGTACGTCTATCTGGAATCAGTGTAACTCGTGATCCCCCGATAAGTGTTCCGTCATCCAAATAGTGCGAACGACCAGCGTTACGCCATTTGGGCTGACGTTTCACATTTCACTTTTAACGATTCACGTCTTATGAAGGATTCGGCGCCACGAACACGAGGACTTTGAGACGTTGGTCTGTGTGGTTCTTCACGCCATGTTCTTCCCCGGCCGGCGCCATCGTCCCCTGCCCCGGGCCGAGCACTTGTTTCTCTGAACCGACCTGAAATGTGCCCTGTCCTTCAAGTACAAGATAGACTTTATCCTGCTCGCCGTGAATATGCCCCTTCTGCTCCTGCCCTGGCTCGAAGCAGTAGAGGTCGCAGAAGAATCGCGGCGTCTGAAACATATTGTTCTTCTTCATCTTTTCAGTACTAAACTGCTGATAGTCAGATAGATTCACAATTTTCATTTGCCAACTCCTTCAGGAAGGTTGGGGATCTGTTCGACGACGCTCAAGCTTCGTTGGGCCCGCATTATTCATGAGCGCTTCTGCTGCAATCGCCGATCCGCTGCTACGACGAGCCTTCGGCCGGCGGGCTCGCCCCTCGGACCCTCTCCGTACTGCACGAGTACGCATCGGGTCCTCAGTTCTCCGCGCGCCGGTCTCGCGACGCGGCTCAGCGATTTCGCGACGAACCGTCACGAGTAATGCGGGCCAAAATGGAATCGACCGAGATCACATGATGCGAGAGCCCCAAATCCTTGGGAGGAAGCCCCATCGCCAGACCGAGTAACTGCGGCACATGCAAGATCGGCAAGTGGAGCTCACGGTTCACTGCGCGACCGGCCCGCTCCTGATAAATATCCAGGCTCATATGACAGAGTGGACAGGGCGTCACCATAAAGTCAGCTCCCTGATCCTTGGCTTCATTCATGTGCGTCCCTGCCATGGCCACCGCAATAGCTTCCTTTTCGAGGATGATAGGGAATCCACAACACTTGGTTCTTCCTGTATAGGCCACCGGTTCAGCACCGACGGCCTTGATGACGCGCTCAAGCGATTGGGGGTTCTCAGGATCGTCAAACCCTAGCTCCCACGACGGACGCAGGATGTAGCAACCATAAAACGGGGCAACGTGGAAGTCTTGCATCGGCACAGAAACTAGTGTACTCAAGCGAGCCAGTCCGATATCTCGCACCACGATCCACAACAAATGTTTGACTTGGACATGACCATGGTAGGCCAGTCCTTCCGGCGCCAGAAAGGTATTCATGCGATCGAGAAGCCCTGGCTCTGTTTTCAATTGTCGATTCGCCGCGCTCATCACCCCTTGGCAAGTACCGCAAATCGTCATGACGTCCAGTCCAACCGCCTCTGCTTGAGCAAACGTCCTGGCATTGAGCGCCAGCGCCATATCAGGGTGGGCTTCCGTCACAACACCAGCGCCGCAACAGGCCGCGGCACTAAGTTCGACGACCTCGATTCCCAATTGACCGATAATCGCTCTCGTCGATTGATAGAGTTCTGGTGTGGCCCCTCGGGCCGCACAACCTGGATACAGGGCATATTTCATTGATCGACCGTCACGGGAGATGAGAGAGGGTACGGTTGAGGGAACTTCGAAGATCGTCCATCGCCGCGGTTGTTTTCGCCTTCACCTGCTCCCAAGAAGACGCCGTGGCGGAATGAATGTCCTGCGCTTTTTTACTGGCCAGGTCCTTTTTCTTTTCCAACTCCCTCATGGCCTTCTGGATATCCGCTTGTGCCTCCACCGAGGCATGTGTGACTTGCCCACGAAGATGCGCGATGCGCGACTGCATCTCGTCCAATTCTGTCTGAACCTTTCGCTGAAACGCATCTTTCTGCTGAATCGTATAATCCTTGGTGGCTGTCACCGCCTCCTGGGTTTCTCGGATCACGGTATCACCCGTCACCGGTTTGTCCGATGCGCAGGCCGAAACTACGGATAGAGTGAGCAAGCCGATTCCCACGACTCCGCATAACGTTCCACCATATGTCTTCATCGCAATTTCCTCAATCCAACTTGGTTCATGTGTACGACACGAAGTATAACTTTCACCTCGTGAAAAGTCACCGACCATCGGCCGTGGCAGAAGACTCCAAGGAACTGGAATTTTCAGGGATACAACAGAGTAAGACCTCACCGGAGGTTCTGCCCTGGATTGAGCAGGATGATGGCGAGACGATACCGACGCTCAATCGATTCGACAAAGCCATGACCCAGCATGGCACTGGACGATTTCAGCTCAGGGCTGTCTGAGTGAACGCCTGGGCACCATCACGCACACCGCCTCACGAAATGGTGCGCGCAGACCCGACCGCGCTGCTTGAAAATAACGGGGCAGTGATGGAAGAGTTGGATCGTTAGACAGAGCCCGTGATATCAGCCGCTTGTGACTCCCGCTGATTTGGCTCCAATTCGATCTGCTTCACGACGTTCTGAAGGTGGGCCCATTCTGTCGGAGCGATGACCTCAAACTCGATGCCGAATTGCCGCTCTCGGCTCCACCGGACAACTGCTGCCTGAATCTGGATTGGAGGGCGGTGCTCAATCACCTCGATCCTGATCTCCAGAGTGGCTCCCGGCTTCACATTGATAAGACTTTCGATGCGACAACCCCTGATGGAGAGATCCAAGAGGCTCCCCTCTCCACCGACCATGGCAACGGAAGAAAAGGAACTCCTAAATTGAGCGCGAAACCGGAGGTTTGACCGTTGTTCCATCGTCCGCCTCGCAATGTGATGTGGCAGGTACTAGCCCTTTATATTCCCGATCGGACGTAATTCCGCAACCTTTTTTGTAATTCCCGCGCGATCGACCGACTCCACCACTTCGGAAATATTTTTGTAGGCCACGCCGGCTTCCTCCGCAAGGCCCGACATCGACACGGCCTTGACCAGAATGCCGCGCTGTTTCATCTGCTGCTGCAATTGCGCGCCGCGCACCGTTCGCTTCGCTTGGGCGCGGGACATCGTGCGTCCGGCCCCGTGCATCGTCGACCCAAAAGTATCGCGCACCGCCTGATCTGTTCCTACCAATAAATATGAGCCGGTCTCCATCGACCCACCGCAGATGACTGGCTGACCTGTCTGCCGAAACGGCTCCGGCAACTCTGGACTCCCCGGCCCAAACGCCCGCGTCGCTCCCTTGCGATGCACGACCAGGTCCCCTTCCGGATACCGTTCGACCTTAGCAATGTTATGCGCCACGTCATAGACCAACTCCATGCCCAGCGCCTCGGCAGATCGACCGAACACCGTCGCAAAGGCCTCACGAATCTGATGTGTAATGACCTGACGATTGGCGAAGGCCGTATTCGCGGCACAGTTCATGGCGGAAAAATACTCCTGCCCCTCGGGAGACCGAAACGGGGCACAGGCCAACTGCTGGTCCTTCACCGTGATGCCATAGCGACGCATAGACTTCTCAAACACCTTGAGATAATCGCTCGCCACCTGATGGCCGAACCCGCGTGACCCGCAATGCACCATCACCACGATCTGCTCATGACCGGTAATGCCGAACGCCGCGGCTGTGACCGGATCAAATATTCCATCGTTCGAAACTACCTGAACTTCGAGATAATGGTTGCCCGATCCCAAGGTTCCTAGCTGATTCATGCCTCGTGTCATCGCATGGTCGGTCACGATCGAGGGATCGGCCCCCTCGATGCAGCCGCCTTCTTCCATGCGGGCGAGATCCCGGTGCCATCCATATCCACGCTCCACACACCATTTAGCCCCATGGGTCATCACCCGGCTAAATTCCTTCCCCGAGAGCCGAACAAACCCACTCGCCCCAACGCCGGCCGGCACCTTCCGAAAGAGTTCGGTCATGAGCTGCTCCAGGCGAGGCTGCACGTCCGCGAGCGTCAAGTCCGTCCGAATCAGCCGCATGCCGCAGTTGATGTCATATCCCACACCGCCGGGAGAAATGATGCCCTCGTGCACATCGAATGCTGCGACCCCGCCGATCGGGAACCCGTAGCCCCAGTGTCCATCAGGCATACAGAGCGCATACCGGCTGATGCCTGGCAGGCAAGCCACATTGGTGACTTGATCGAAGACCCCGGAGTCCATGGCCTGAAGAATCTCCCTGGTCGCATAAATCCTGGCGGGCACCAGCATGCCGGGCTTTTCAGAGACAGGGATTTCCCAAATCTCATCCGTAATCCGATTGACCGTCATGTTGGTGTTGAGCTTCATGGTAAAGAGGGTCTATCGTCATTGGTCAAGAGTCAAGGGTGTAAATGCATCATGTCGTTCCTCACATCATCAACTGACCAGTGACATCCCTCATCATCTGTTTCTTAGCAGGCTGCGGAAAACCTTGGTTCATACATACAACACCGTTGGAATATCACAGAATAGCGCTGATGCTACAATGGCCTCAGGATGCTCAAAAAGGCTGTCCAGCAAGGCCGCAGCGAGCGAAGAGGCGAGGCGTACGCTTCGGTACGTTGAGCCTCTGAGCGATGCGAGAACGATGCTGGCGGACTTTTTCAGCATCCTGTTAGACGTCGAGCACCACTCGTACACTCCAGCCATCTCTTGTCTGCTTGAGTTCGTAGAGATGCTTCGTAACCCCCTTGACATCGGCGTGGAGTTCTTGCATCTGCTGATCGACCGGCGCACCGATCAGACGCACGCGCAATAGCCAGACATCATGTTCATGCGTGAGAGTAAGCGGCGCCTCCCGATAGACCACCCCTGCTGCATCCTTCCAGTAGACCACCTCCGACAACCAGTCGAACAACAGCGCCGACGGATCCACATCGCTTTGTTCAATCGTGCGCTCCCATTCCTCAGCCACTGTGGAAGGGGTTGCCATGCTCTCAAGAAGCGCCTGCGTCGCACCTCGAAAGACCTCCTCGATCGACTCTCCTTCTGCCTCGAAACCGATATCGGCCAAGGCAATCTCTTCAAGAAAGCGAAAGGTCCAAGCCATGGGCATCACACTGGCGGCGTGGCACGTCGCACGCGCTGGATGAGCGCCCGGATGTGACTGAGCCCAGGGAAGGCATGCCCAAAAGGGTTGGGAATTTTCCCTTTGCACAACATCTTCATACCCAGCGGCAGAATGTGCAGCAGCGCACGAGGTGCGAAGCCGACCACTTTCAGCGGCATGATCGCTTCGTTCAATCGCCCATGTTGCTCGATCAGCTCCGTAAAGCCAAGGATGTGCCGTGCACCGCCGGCCTTCGTCAACCCTTGTTCCAGCGAGGCCCGCCGCAACCGGATAATCGCCTCCATCGGCTTAACAGCTTTCGGGCACACTTCCACGCAGAAGTTGCAGCGTGTGCAGTCCCAGATCCCATGTTCGTCCTGGAGCATAGAGAGCCTGGCACGCGTCGCCGAGGGGGATTCACGCGGGTCGGAGAGGAACCGATCAGCTTTCGCCAATGCGGCAGGACCGACAAACCCCTTCGAAACTTCATGCACCGTGCACGCCGCGACACAGGCGCCGCACATGATACAGGCATCGACATTGTGAAATTGCGGGTTGGCGTGGCCTCGTGCGTGCATCGGAGAAGGTCGAACCGCCGGCACCAGCCACGGATGGACGTCGTGGATCTTGCCCCAGAACGACGTCATATCCACAACCAGGTCCTTGATCACCGGCAAGTTGCGGAGAGGTGCAACCTCGATATGCCCATGTCGTTCGAGTTCTTTGCGGAGGGAGGTGCGGCAGGCCAGCTTCTCACTGCCGTTGATCGTCATGGCACAGGAGCCGCAAATCGCAGAGCGACAGGAATAGCGAAGCGCCACACTCCCATCGCACTCGTTCTTGATGCGAATCAATGCGTCAAGCACCGTCATCCCGGGTCCAACATCAAGTCGGATCTCCTGAGGATGAGCGGTGGCATCGACTTCAGGATTGAATCGTTGAATCGTGAAGGTCAGACGCATAGGCGATATCGTCGCATCACAAACATACTCTCCCACTCGCGAAAGAACTTTGCAAGAGGCGACGATGAATCACGCCGGCTGGTGCACGACAGGTAGGGCTCCGGCGCGGCCACTGCCCCGTCCACTTTGCCTTCACCTAGCCGATTTTCTTTCCCCAACCTCGACTATTTCATCGAAGGACTATGATTTCTTTCGCCGTTCAACCTCCTGATGTCGCTCAATCTCTTCTTTCTCCTGATTCACGACGGACCCCGTCGGACAATCTTTTCGCGACTCTGTTGATGCCGCTAACTTGGCCTACCCGCAAACACGTCGATCCCGGCCAAGACCTCCGCTGGTGTCCGACCCTGTAAATGGTCATGTGGACAAGCAGGCCCGACTCGCATGATCGAGAATCGCCAGAGCGAGATACGGCTGGCTACGTTGATCCGTCTTGGTCAGCAGATCACACCCCCACACCCGATTGCGCGGGATCGACAGCGGCACACGATGCTTGAGTTTTCGCTTGGTTTCATAGATCAGGTACTGGTGCTTGCGGTAGGGGGTCCACGACGTAGGTCTTACTCACCGTCATTTATCTCCGATATCTCCACCGCCGATTGAAGTGATGCGCAATCGTCCGACAGCCCGCGTCCGGCATGACGGCTTTGAGTCGAATGATTTCGTGTTGGACCCATCTGGGCTTGAGTGGGACGAAGACGTGGCGGGGCGGTATAGGCCGCTGACAACCCCATCGGCTTCGTGTGCTGTGTATCGTTTGCCATCGACACACGATCTGCCATACCCATGACAAGAAGACGACAAGCCATCGGCAGAGAGGTGTGTCCCAGAATACCGCTGTAAAGAGAAAGAAAAGAGAGAACGAAACAGTGGTCGAGGCTAGCCGAGTTCGAAGATCTTCGGAGAGTTCGTCAGATTGCGGCACCCGTCTTTCGTGACGAGCACCATGTCCTCGATCCGCACGGCTCCGAGACCTGGGTAGTAGAGACCTGGTTCGACGGTGACGACATGGCCTTCTTGGAGCAGTGACCCAGTACGGCTGATGCGTGGCATTTCATGGATGTCGAGTCCGACCCCATGGCCGGTCCCGTGAAAATAGCCCTGCATACGCCCATTCACCAGGCCCGTCTGGTACCCGGCTTTCTCAAATCGCCTCAAAATCCCTTGATGAATCCGCTTTCCATCCGCCCCGTCCTTAATTTTGGTGATGGCCTCTTCCTGTGCGTCCAAGACCGTCTGATAGAGCCGCTTCAATCCTGGGCTCGGCGTTCCCCGAACCACCGTTCTGGACATGTCGGCAAAATACCGGGTCGTAGCCGAACGGGGAAACACGTCGAAGATAATGCTGCGGTGAGCCGGCAATGGCCCACTGCCCTCATTGTGGGGATCGCAGGCCTGCTCTCCCCCGGCGACGATGGTATGCTGGGCGACACAATCACACTCCATCAACGACACATTAATGAGCTTCTTCACTCGTTCCGACGTCAGTGGAGTCCCATCGAGCCACAGTTGATCCTTGTCGATCGACGCCTGGCACAGCATCTGGAAGGCGGCCGCGACGGCCTGTTCGGTGGCGCGTTGGGGGGCTTCGATTGCGCGCACCTCCTCGGCAGTCTTCACCACTCGTTCTTCGTAGAACGGGTCACGTTTCGGATGCAGCTGATACCCCAGGGACTGAAACTTGAGGGCATGTCCAAATGGAAAATTCGCAGGCACCAGGATCTGCGTGATGCCGGCTTCTCTCAAGAGAATATGGACCACCTCGACCGTGCCTGGCTCGGCGATGCCTTGCGTCTTGGCTCGGCCTTCCACCTCCGAATACGAGAGCACCCGATCGACGGACGACTGACTCTTCGCGCGATCGATTTCAAGATCGCTCATCACCAAAATACGTTCCCCCTTTATCTCCACATAGATAAAGGGGTCCGGCGCCATAAACTTCGTGGCGTAATAGAGATTAGAATCGGTCTCGCTGGCAGCGATAAAGACGGTGGCGCGTTGAGCGTTTTTAGTGAATGATGCCATGGTGAAGTTGGTCGGAATCTAACATGGGAGGGGGGGTCGGTCAAGGCACGGAGGGAATCAGCTCAGGCACGGTGTCCTTGACAGCCTCTTTTTCCCCATCAGGCGTCATCAGATCGATCGGCAGCATGACGGTGTTCTTCAAAATGTCGAAGGCCAGTTGCGCCAGTCCCGTGACGCCGGTCGCAAACGACTTGATCGGCAGATACGTCACCTCCGGATCCTCGATGGACCCTTTGACCGAAAACATCGCAGTCGCAAGCCCTTTGCGGTCACCGGCAAAGAGCCGCCCAAAGAGTGGGATCGTTTTCAAGAATTGCGCATACGACCCGAACGGGCTGACAGCCCAGACCATATCGACTTGATCTGTCGGAAGATCATAATTACCGGCCGCGGTAATCTTGACGATCGGGCTATCGATGACCAGGTTCTCGGTCTCGAAGAGGCCGTTCTGCACGAGCACCGTCGCCGACACCTTGCTATACGGCAATCCCTCTCTCTCCAAATCTACCTTGCCTTGGAGTACGGCCGGGAGATTCAAAATACTGATAATTTTCCAGACCGTCCGCTCCTGCGATTTAAAGATGCGTCCGTTTTCAAGCAACACGTTCAGCTTACCGTCCAACGTGGGATACAGCCCGTGCGGGTTCTTCCCATGTCCGCGGATCGTTGCCGTCACTCGACCTTCACCTGTGATTCCGCGCCCTTTCTCCCCCGCCAGTTTCAACACGTCTTCCACCAACAAGCCCGTCGCACGCACCGAAAGTTCAGCTTCGGCGGGCTGCTTGAGCGGCAATTGCACCACGATACGGCCAGCCACCTCACCATTGGCCGATTGGCCTGACACACGATCCAGATCGAGCATGCCGTCTTGAATCGTGATCCGGGCGGCGAGACTCCCGAACTTGAGATGCTTGTACCGGCCGTGCGCGATCGACGCGGTTGCCTGAACTTTGCTGGTGGCTGCGAGGAATTCCAGAAGATCTCGGATCGGCGACCGTTGGCCTTTCGGGATGAGAAGATCAAGATCCATCTGATTGGATTCAATCTTCGCGGTAATCATGGGCTTCGCCACCAGATTGCGGACCGTTGCTTCCAGCGCCACATCGCTATCGAACAACCGAAACGATAACCGCTTGATCTCCACATCGTTCTTCACGAATTGGACTCTTAGATATAAGTCCTGGATCGGCCCCTCGGCTCCCTTGGCGTTCATCAGTCCATTCGTCAATGCAAGCCACCCAGTGGTCTTCCAGGCCTTCCAATCGAGACCCTTGCCTTTCATGTCGAGCGCCAGCTCAATGTTCCCCGCCTCAAACCCTCCTTTGGCAATCCATTCCGGTACGCGGGACAACGACAGCACGCCAGTCGAAAGCGCAGCATCGATGGAGAATCGTTCACCGAGTTGGATCTTGCCTTTCACGGGCAATCGGATCGGCGGCACGATCAGCTCGATCTTGTTGAGCACGACCCCGGATCCCTGAGGAATCATCCCTTCAAATTCCACCGTCGCCTGGGCCCCGACGGGTTTTTCGATCAGACCGGGAAGCGTCACTGTCGATTCAGTCAACACCACTTCACCTCGCAGATGGGGCGAGAGGGTCGGCCCGGTTAAGACCACGGCGCCGTTGACCAGACCCTCGAATGTTCCGGCAGGAATGGCGTGCGAAGGCAATAACTTGGCCATATGATTGGCATCGCCCCTGCTCCGAATCAGAAAATCCTG
>JBBRRN010000051.1:0-13172 GCA_038200685.1 Nitrospirales bacterium | reverse complement strand
GACGTTACCACCCACCACCACATGAATATGCGGGAAGGTCTCTTTGATCATTTTGCAAAAGGTCAGGCCTGCAAGCAGCTGCATCTGCGTGCCGATGGAGACCCCGACGACGTCCGGCTTCTCCTTCGCCACCGCCGGCATGACCAGCTGATTGCAGAGGTCCCGATAGACGTTCACCTGCTCATCGTCCAAACAGGCCAGCACTTCTTTGGATACGCCGGGGCGATAGCCCAGATTGCTTTCCATCGGATAGAAGACCAGCGACGCGGGATAATAGGCTGTGGAAATGTAGGCCATCGCTTCACGGAAGGTGTTCAACGCGCCTTCCAGTATCTCGGCCTGGTAAAAGCGCTCGCCTCGCACGATCAGCTTCGCATCCTCAGCCCGATCGGCCAGATCGAACACATCAACCGTATAGGCCTGCTCCACCACCGCCTTATGATCCGCTTCCTGCTCCGTCAGCGTTCCCGCCTTCTCCTTATCTTGAAGCGGCTTGAGCTGCATCCCCAACCGGGCCTTCACCCAGATCAGGAACTCCATGCTGAAGAAGTGATCCCACATCCCGATATTGATGTCGCGCTGGATGACTGTATGCCCCGCTTGGCGAAGGACGGCAGTCAACGATGGCAGGGCAAGATAGGGCGCCGTCGGCACCCACTCAGGCGGAAAGAGCAGCATGACCTTGTTCGTCTTTCTGGTTCCCTGCAGAGGAGCTAACGCATTGATCTGAATCAGTTCACTCATCTCACATCTTTCCTGCCAATGACGGCGCCGCGCCCTGAATCTTTGCTGCCTGATACTGTAGATCAGGCAGCTTCTGCAGCCCGAACCGCGAGATATAGAGAAAGATGTATTCACGAATGAACAGGCGCAGGTCCCAGCCAGGGTTGTGATTCCGTTCGAACTCCTGGAACACCCGCTCCGCCTCTTCGATGCTCATCCCGTCCTTGACCGTATAGTAGTAGTCGAGGGCCAAATCCCACTCGGGATTCTTGTAAGCCGTCACGCCCCACTTCTCAGGATTCTTCGCCACAGGGTTATGCCGGCCAAGGTCGAACGTACCGAAGCCGAGCGAATGGACATGCTCTTTGTTCGCTTCGAGAAATTCAACCGAGGACCAGGCATCTTCTCTCGTTTCGCCGGGAAAGCCGAAGAAGCCCATGCAGTGGTTCCAAATGCCCGCATCGGCCGAGAGCTGCAAATGCTTCGTAATTACGTCCGTCGTCGTCGCCTTGTCCATCAGCTTCAGCACCCGCTCGTTCCCCGACTCGTAGCCGAAGTGGAGATAGCGGCAGCCCGAGTCCTTCGCATCCTGCCAGACTTGATCTTCCAGCAGGCTCTTCTCGAAACGCATGTGCGTGGTCCAGACGATGCCCATCCGGCTGTCGATCAGTCCGCGAGATAGCTTGCGAAAGAGCGCAGGCGGATACGACTCGTCGGTGAAATGGAAATGCCTGGCGCTGTACTTGTCACGGAGATGCGTGATGTCGGCCAGAATGTCCTGAATCTTCTTCGTCCGGTAGCCGGCTGTATAGCCTTCGCCATGGTCGCAGAACTCGCAGCGGCCCCAATAGCATCCCCGCGTCGCCAGATAGGGCAGGATCTTGGTCGGCACGAAGTACTTCTCCAGCGGCAGCCCATCGAAGTCCGGTGGTGGCAGAGATGCCATGTCCTCCGAAAAGCTAGTGGGCGACACATGCACGCCAGTGGCATCCTTATATATGGTGTTGGGCACGTCGGCCAGACTCCGTTTCGCCCCCACCGCAGACACCAGTTGCACGAAGGCAGTTTCACCTTCATAGACCACCGCGCTGTCGAAGTACTGGAACAACGGCGACTCGGGCAGCACATCACGCAGGCGCGTGACCGTATTGCCGCCGATCGTCACGTGAATGTGGGGAAAGTGCTGCTTGGTCAAGGCGCAAAAGGTCATGGAGGAAAACATCTGTTGCTGCAACACGATCGAGATGCCGACCACGTCCGGCTGTTCTTTCTCGATCGCCGGCTTCACCAAATGCTCGAATACGTCGCGATAGACGTTCACCTGTGTATCGTTCACCGCATCCATCACTTCGGAGGAGACAAAGACTTTATACGACAGATCCGTCTCCATCGGCGGCATACAGATTCGCGACGGAAAATAGACCATCGAGATGACAGACGTGACCTCACGGAATACATGAATGGCCCACTCTAACTGGTCGATATCGTAAAAGACTTCTCCACGAATAATCGACTTTGCCTTCTCTGCCTTCTTGGCCAGCTCATCAATCCGCTGCCTGGTCAGGTCGCAAAGCGCCATCTGTAGATCCATCTCCTCGCCCGTCAGGTCGCGCTTCTTCGACAGTTTGCGAAGCCGGTCGAGCTGCCGCGGCACCCGGTACAGAACTTTTTTCAGGAAGTCCTCGCTGAAGTACCAGTCGTACATTTCAAGGTTGATGTCTTTTTGGATGACGGTATGGCCGGCTTGACGGAGGACCGCTGTGAGGGAGGGAAGGCTGAGATAGGGTTCGGAGGGGAACCAGTCCGGCGGGTAGATGAGCAGCACTTTCATCTTCCGGCCGCTGGTGGCTTCGGAGGCTTCACGATGGAGCATTATCAGCTCCTTTGAAGCCCGTTCGCCCTTCGTATACTCGATCCGCATTCCGACCTTATCCTTTGCGCTACCGCGAATGACAAGAAACAGTCACAAAGCCAAGGGGTTCCGGGGGCATTGTACGGGGCAGGGAGAAGGAGATGCAAGAGAGGGAAGGGAGCGGCCAGGTGCCCTCCTTGCTCGCAGAACGCGCACGATGAAACGGTGCTCGTTCGATGCGCGCAGTCGAGGGCAACCTTGGCCACTCCCCTTCAATACCAGAGGGGAGAGTGGGGGGAAGAGAAAGAAGGAGGGGAGGAAGGCCTGGCGATTCTCTGTGCTCGCGCAACGCGCGGTCGCAGACTCCCCTCGTGGGACTCGCGCACGTTTGGAGCTATTCAATCCCCCTCCAAACAAGGAGGAAAAAGGAGAATCCACGAGGTCGGTCGACGCGCTCCAGAGCATAGACCCGGCCGGAAGAAGAAAGTAGAATGTCCACGTTTCTTCATTTCTTCTGGTCAGCAAACTAGGCCATGCCCATAAGATCTCATTTCATACCGCAATTCTTGCTTAAGGGGTTCGCTTTCCGTCAGGAGGGAGACGAGTTCTATGTCCACGTTTTCAGAAAGGGCGGAGCCCAATTTTCACCGAACACAAACGGAGTTGCTGCTCCGGGCAACTTCTACGGCAATGGGGACATTGAAACTGCCCTTTCTGTGGTGGAGACTGAGTTTGCCAATCTAGTCCGTTCTCTTCGCGAAGGAATCTGCGCCCCTGAAAGAGAGCCACTAATTGATAGGTTCGTCGCGCATTCTCTTGTCAGAACTCAGGCCTTCAGAGATGGCGTTCACGATATTGGTGCAACGGTCATACGGGAGAGCTTTCAGGAGTTTCTGAACCCGGAACACACCCCAAAATTGGTGGCCAAGCTCGTCGAAGATGCTATGAGCGAACCACCCGCCAAAGATATATTGGCAGCAGCTCCTCCTGAAGTTCGCCCATTGATCGAAGCAGTCATGCGAAATTCTTTTCTCCACCCTGAAATGCATGAGACGCTTCGCAAACTAATTCTCCCGATCCTTGACACAATAGATACAGCCGCATCGGCACAAGCAGCACAGCGACAAATTCTTGAAAGCGACAGAAATCTCGAAAAGCGAATCCAAGATTTGGGAGAGATTACTTGGAGCGTCGAGATGTATGAGGCCCACGCTTTAATTCTCGGTGATATTGGTCCGCTGGTCCAGGGGGAAGAGTCAGGAGAATGGGGTCGAATATTTCATGGTACGCCGAAAGTGATCTGGTTCCCATTGTCTGATGGATCCCTCCTGATCGGTGAAACATCAAGAAGCACAACAACACTAGACTACGAGGAGGTTAATCTAGCCTCTGCGGAAAACAGCATTGAGTTTATTGTCGCGAATCAGCGAACCCAGAGGGAGGAAGAGTATCAAAGTCGAATTGGTGCACGAATAGATCGCGTTACGTCAGAACAGCTAATAGAGCTGAAACGGACCGTTCGGGACTATTTGAATAGTCCGGGGGGAACACTTATCGGCGAATGAAAAGGAGCCAGGCCCTCTTTCGCGGCGCGAGGCGGTCCGGCGCGGTTCGCACCTCCATCGCCACTCACCCTATAGGCACTCAATCTCTTCTAGACCTGTCCGCTTCTAAAACGTAAAATATCCCCGCCTATTCACTAACGAACTCACGTAGTTCTCTTAGACACCAGCATGCCAATATTTGGGCTTGGACAAAACGAAGAATTACATGTCTATGAAACCGGCTATGCTCTCGCAGCAGAGCATGGCTATCGGCCGTATTCCTCAAAACATATCGGAAAACCAGTTCATGCATCCGGGTTTGTCGCTGGATTCATGTACCGCGTGTTTGTTGGAAACGACCCGATCTGGATTCGACAGTCAACAACGTCTTCTGAATTTGCAGACGCAATCGAACAGGGGTGGGATGCGGGGCACACCCTCGAACCGCAATGTAAAGGACACTCTTACGAAGCTAACGAAGATGAACCTAACGACGAGTTTCTGTCTCCTACTGTCCAGATGTTCACTGGGGATCTGAAACAAGAGAGTTGGATGCCAACTTTTGGCTATCCGGGAACGTTTGTTTCCGATTGCGGACGCATTCGCACGTGGAAAGGATTTCGATCACCTAGGCTTTCTCCAAGCCACAAATATCCCCATGCGGTAATCCCGTATGGCGGCAACCAACCCATTCATGAGCTAGTAGCGGAAATATGGATCGGCTTACGGCTTAAGAAGCTCTATCTCTGTCACAATAACGACAACAAATTTGATGCTCGTCTCAGCAATCTTCGCTATGATACTCCTCAAGCCAATGTCATCGACCGGTACAAGAACAGACCTCAATCGAAGAATTAGGGTCAGATTGAGGTGGCCCGGATTTGACAGACACCTTTGAACGGGGCAGCAACGCTTCGTGACGACCATGCTCAACCGGGTCTGGGTTGGGGATTTCACTCATGTTCCGACGCGAGCGGGGTGGCTCTATGTCGCGGTGCTGCTGGATTTGTATTCGCGGCGGGTGATCGGCTGGGCCGGGCGTGCGAAGCCCGACCAACACCTGACGCCGTTGGCGCTCGCCATGGCCGTGCGCCAACGGCGTGTCCCACCGGGCCTCATTCATCACTCCGATCAGGGGGCTCAATACCGCTGCCTCGCCTATCAACGGCAGCTCACCACCTGGGGGATGACGCCGAGCATGAGTCGGAAGGGCAACTGCTATGACAATGCGGTGGTGGAAAGCTTCTTTAGCACCCTGAAAAATGAACTCGTACCTCATCAGACGTATCACACCCGGGACGAGGCGAGCCGGGAGATCTTTGCGTTTTCGAGGGGTTCTACAATCGCCAGCGGTTGCATCAGAGCCTGAGGCATCTCACGCCGTTGGCGTTCAAGCAACGCGTCTGTGACTCTTAACCTGGTGTCCATGAAATCCGGGGCAGCTCACTTTTCACCCAAAGGCCAAAGCAGAATGTTGCCTCCCATACCGATTCTCATGGAGCACCTGTCACTCGACAGTGATGTTTTGTTAGACCTTCCTCCTTATGGATAGGACAAATGGCAGGTACCCGGAACCATTTCGCGGCGCGTGGCGGGCCGAGTTGATCTACGCCTCTCTCTCACCCTCAGGCTGATTCCTTTACTCCCCATAGACCCAGCCGATCTAAAAAAGTAGAATGTTCCCGTGTCTCTCCCACGCTAATTCGGAATCTATGAACCTCTACGACATCGACCTCGTCACCATCGACGGCAAACCGCAGAAGATGGACGACTACCGTAGCAAGACGTTGCTCATCGTCAATGTCGCGAGCCAGTGCGGGTTCACACCGCAGTACGAGGGGCTGCAAGCGCTTTACGACAAATTCGTGGACAGGGGTTTCGTGGTGCTCGGTTTCCCCTGTAATCAGTTCGGGCAGCAGGAGCCGGGCGGCGAAGCAGAGATCGGGCAGTTCTGCACCACGAACTACGGCGTCACCTTCCCGATGTTCGCAAAGATCGACGTGAACGGCGTGAATGCGCACCCGCTCTATAAATACCTCAAATCGGAGAAGCCTGGGATTCTCGGCACCGAGGCGATCAAGTGGAACTTTACGAAATTCCTCGTGGGCTCCGACGGCACGGTACTGAGGCGCTATGCGCCGAGCGACAAGCCAGAGACGATCGAAGCTGACCTGGCAGCGAGGCTCTAAGCGCCAACGGATACCCTCCTCGCCTTTGAGAAAAGAGGCAAAGATTTGGGGTCAGGGAAAATGGGAAACCATTCCACCGCATTCCGGCGCCTTTCCGACTGTCCCCTCCTCCAAACCTCAGGGAACTCTTACTTCCTTTCCGGAGTGATGGATACGCTTCAGAGTGTGCAGGGGGACCAAGAAAAGGGGTCGGGAGTCTTACTTGTTCCCGAGCCGCCCAAAAAAGACTCCCGACCCCTCTTATTTATATGTGCTGGTGAATAACCGCAGCGAGGGGAATGCGCCGCTGACCATTCAGGCACTGACCGATCACCTCCTTGAGGCGCAGATATGATTGAGTCCTCCTTTTGCTTGCTTACGGGAGTAGGTCTAAAAACAGAACGCCGGTGGTGGCAACGGGGGATCGAAACATGGACGGAATTCCTCTCCTCCAGCTCCATCCCCGGTATAGGACCTAGCAGGAAGGCGGTCTACGATGAAGAGCTGGGCCAGGCACAGGCACATCGAGCACAAGAGGATGCCCGATATTTCGGCAATAAATTGTCGGCAGGCGAGCAATGGCGACTCTATGAATGGCTCCGCCCACGGGCTGTCTACCTCGACATCGAAACGAATTCGTTTGGACAGATCACGGTCGTGGGTCTCTATGGGCAAGGGGGCTTCACATCACTGGTAGAGGGAGATTTACTGACCAGACGGCGACTCTGTGACGAGCTGGCTCAGTATGATCTACTCGTGACGTTCAACGGCACGTCGTTCGATTTACCCGTCCTCCTCGCCTCGATCCAAGGGCTCCCGTTGGACCAGCCTCATATAGACCTCTGCGTGCTTGGGCGTCAACTTGGCTATCGAGGCGGGCTCAAAGCCATCGAGCACCAGCTTGGCATCCCACGTCGCGCTGATTTGTGGGGCATGAGTGGCGCCGATGCGGGTCAACTCTGGAATCGTTGGCGCCATAGTCGGGATAAAGAAGCACGGGAGCGCCTCCTAGCCTATAACGAGGCAGACTGTGTGAACCTCCAGCCATTGGCAGATTTATTCTATTGCCGCATGGTTCAACAGTGTCGGGGTGAACCATCGGAAAGTCGGTGACGGAGGCGTTGTGGCGGCGCCAGGACTATGAAAGCGTGAGCCGAATTGTAGCCAACACTCTCATGATCACGGCGCAGACCGTGACCAAAATCGTGACCAGCGTTGTCAGTAATCGGTAAATCTTGACTAATTCGCCAAGAACTAAAGAGAAGGTCTTGTCCCAAAGGACCGTGCCGATGGCACGTCCGATCCCGCTTTCCCCACCTAATCCTCTCTGCTCTCCGGTTTAAATATTCAGGCGATTGCGCCGCACATCCGTCATCCCTTCACCGTGCCTCGCCAGGCACCGGTTTCACGGCCTCGCGTTTCGATATAGTCTTTGAATCGCTTGAGGTCGCCCTCCACCCGATCAGTGACCAGGCCGGTGGCATCGCCGATCTGCTCCATGAAACCATAGGGGTTATACTCCAACCGAAGCATGACCTGCGATTTGGCATTCGACAATGGCTGGAACGTGACGACGCCCGCATTCATCGCGCCTCGGCTAATTCAAGCGATACGTGTATCTGGAATTTGCTCCGTGATTTCTGCAAACCATTCTGCTTCTTGCCCCGCAATATTGGCTTTCCAATGGAGGTGCTCATCATCGAGTTGTGTTACCTCCGTAATGCCTTCCATGAACTTCGGGAATTCTTCAAACTGCGTCCATTGGTTATAGGCGGTCTGCACCGGCACGTTGAGGTCGATTGATTTGGTAATGGTCGACATATATTTCTCCCTTCTTTGATAGAGTGACCCAAAAGAAATAGTGTGCTACTGCCTCCCGTGCAGACTATTCGCCACTCATCGTTCGCCACCAATGACCGGACGGTTATTGCAGGACCATTCAAAGCGAGCTTCTGAGCATACGGTTCGCCGCCGAAAGGTGCCGGGCCTTTTGTCTTGAAGACTCTTCAGATATTCTGATCTCACCTATCCTCGCTTTCCACCGAACGCACTGAGATTTTATTTCGTCTTGTTAAGCGACAAGACGTGTTTTTCACCTTCCACGTCGTTTACGCTCGCCTCAATACGATTTCCTGGGCTGATCTGTCCCTTCATCTGAGTACTTAAATCGATATGGAGCAGCACTTCCTCACCGTTAGTCTTTTTGACAAGGAGGCTTGCACCGTTCATGTGCAATATTTCTCCCGTGATGGTGTGGAGACCCAGCTGGGGTTTCTCGCCACATTTCACGGGATCGGGTTGCCGGCCTGGTATCTCAGCACATAGATCAAACTTCCTATACTCATCTGCCTGCGTGGCATTGGACAGACTTAGGCACAGCACGAGTTGATACACAACGACACCGATGATTTTTGGTACAGATACCATCAGGACCCCTCCAAGGTTTAAGGTCTCGCTCCTGGCCATGCAGCGCACAAAAACCACACGTCTTGAACAAACTGATGTGCCGGAGTGGTGGGGTTATAGTTCGTAGTACATCACCTGGTCTCTCTTTCCACACACGAAACAGACGCCATCTTCTTCTATGAGCAGTTCTCTAGCGCGCACCGTATTTCCTTGTGTAGACCGACACGCAGTAATGAAAGCCGTTGCTTCAGTCGACTGATCTTTCCGTGATAACGTTCCTCGACACTTCACGCAATATTTCTCCGTATATGCCATGGCTCCATTCTCCCTTCTCCCATACCACGGGTATTTCGCGTGGGGTGACAAGGACGATCGCCACTGCCGGTTACGGGAGTGTTTCCTCCTCATCTGAATTCTCCACGGTCACGATCTGTAGCGAGACCAAGAGCGGTTTGCCTGCCAGAGGATGATTGAGATCGAGCAGGGCCTTCTCTGGTAAGATTCTGACAATCCTGGCCGTGGTGCCTGCGGGATTAGCGATGGTGTCGCCTTCCCGAGCGTCAAGGGGCAAATCGGCTGGCGGAACGGTTTGAATTTTGGTTTCATCGTACGGACCAAAGCCTTCTTCCGCCGACAAAGGAAACGTTTTGGTCTCTCCTGGTTGCATGCCCGCCACCTGTTGCTCGATCCCGAGCGGGACCGTATGCTGGCCCTGAACGAACTGCTCGATATCGCTGTAGGTCGTGGTGGGGCTATCCCCAGGTGTAATTTGAAACCGCACGGTCACCTTCGCTCCGTCTTGCACCGTCTTCTCAGTGAGAAATGCTTGAAGCGGATTGAGAAAGAACCCTGCCCCCAGGAACAGGACTAAGCCGATCGCACTTATGAGGAGGTATCGTATGGGAAGCATGCCTTGGTCATCCTTTCTACTGGATAGTAAGAAACGCAGCGTTCAATCTTAGATACCCGCACTTAATTCAGATACCCGCAATTCGCCTGCCAGCGATGGAGGCCGCCGGCGCAAGCATGGATATTCGCAAAGCTGTCAGGCGGTTAGAGCGATATTCAGAAGGGAGACAGAATGTGGTCACACCCTGTCAGAGGAACATGTTGTCCACTGACGGACAGTCTGTCCTCGCTTCGTGTTGATGATGTCGAGGGCGAAAGAAAAGGGGTCGAGAGTCTTTGTTTGCGAACCATTTCCCGGCGCGCGCTGATTCTTTCTTCCTGATTCAGCGCCTACCTCGCAGCCGCACATCACTGTCAAGTCATACTTGACAGCTTAACCCGATGGGTGCAGGATGACGGGGTGATTGAGAATTTCAAGCACAAGGCGTTGGCTCAATTCTTTGAAGACGATGATCGCCGAAAACTTCCTGCATCGCAGATCGCCAAGATTGGCCGTATTCTGGCGAGACTCAACGAAGCGGTGACTGTTCAAGACATGGGACTTCCTGGCTATCGGCTCCACCCCTTGAAGGGAGAATTGGCCGGTTTCTGGTCCGTCAGCCTGTCCGGCAATTGGCGAATCATTTTCCGATTCGAAAACGGCAGCGTCTACGATGTAAATCTCATCGACTATCATTAAGGAGTCCAACGATGCGTATGAAAAACCCTCCCCATCCAGGACTGTCGGTACGACATGACTGTCTCGAACCGCTGGGACTTTCCGTTACAGAAGGAGCGAAGGTGTTAGGCATCACCAGGCAGGCCATGAATAACCTGGTCAGCGGCAAGGCCGGAATCTCAGCGGAAATGGCGATCCGCCTCGAAAAGGCCTTTGGGGGCGGGGCCGAGATCTGGCTACGTATGCAGGCCGCATACGATCTGGCCCAAGCGGAAAAGCACGCTGGAAAAATAAAGGTCAGGCGCGTCAAAGACCTGTTGATACCGGCTTGACTCCGATCGAAGCAGGGATCGCGCGGTTCCAAGCGACTACTCTGAGGTCATCATCATGCAAAAACCGAAACGTGCGGCGTCCCGATTTCTTATTTGCGTCGAGAACAAGGGCTATGCGGTTTCCCTTGAAAAGCGAAAGATCTATGTTGCCCTTCCCGATTCGATGGCTCTCAAGCACGGTCAGGTCCGCGTGATGGACGAATCCGGAGAAGACTACCTCTATCCCAAGAGCTTCTTCTTACCTATTACGATCCCCCAATCGCTACGGAAAGCTATCCTTAAAGCCGCATAACGAGAAGAGCAAAGACGTCAGGAACCATTCCTCGGCATGTGGCGTTCCGACGCCTTTCCGACTCTCCCCTCCTCCAAACCTCAGGGAACTCTTACTTCCTTTCCGAAGTGATGGATACGCTTCAGAGTTTGCAGTAGACTTGCCGCGGCGAAGATTGACAGAACCACTCCATTATATAAGGACTCAGGCCTAAGAGCGTTTGGAAGGAACATGGTTGGTGGTTTGAAGATATTGACGGTCACATTGGGGCGAGAAATGGAATTCGAGGCGCTGTTCGCGGAACTGCGGAACGAAATGCACACACATGAGCCTGGCTGCTTGCTCTACTCGCTTCTGAAATCGCGCACGTCTTCTTCAGACTATATCGTGCATGAACAATATGTCGACCAGGCCGCGCTCGACTTTCACAGCCGATCCGCCCACGGCGCCCACTACTTTCCGCGCATGCGTGCACTGTTCGACAAGATCGACGTTCGACGGCGTGGTCAATTAAACGATTCTAAATTTTCAGACCAGATTTCGCGGTGCGTGGCAGGGAGCTGGTTGATCTGGCTTTTCGGGCTGTCCCATTTGTGTGGTTCAACGAACGAGAGAGACAAGACAGACCCGCGCACCTGAGGCGGCCTTCAGACAGAAATGATGTCTGACCCGTTTGGTTAATCTCAACTGCTCGGAACCTTGAACGCTACGATATTAAACTGCTCCCCTTTGAACTCGTAATCACCAACCAGTGTCATCCCAAGCTTGCGCACATGCGCCGAGAAGGAAGGGAGATTGTCATTGGAAATCAGCGCGACACCAAGGTCATACCTGGCACACAGAAGTCTCAAAAGCTCTTGGTAGAGCTCGATAAGAATCCCACGGCCACGATGACCGCGATGAATGCACACAGGACCGTATATGAACGATCTGTAGGAGTCCAACGGCCTGCCCGCATACCGGACCTCAGGAAAGCGCCGGATAAGAGCTGCATGCAGGGGAAACTGCTGGTAGTAGGGGCAACTCGCCGCACAGAGATAGCCGATGACGTGATCATGCTCCGAGACGACGACAAGCGCGCCATCTTTTGCAATTTCTTCAAGCTGCTGGCGAGTGAATGCAGAAGACACAAACCCACCCCCACGATCCTCGGGACTCAGATTGCCAATGAAACAAGCTGCCTGCAACTGAAGCACATCGGCAAAATCATGCGGGGTTACTGGTCTCAGTTCCATAGACGGCGTCTCGCGCGAACCTATATTCGCTCCCATCGCGAACGTTATGATCGTCAAGCGCCTTCACAGAGCGCGGGGGGGAATATAACAGAGGTTGGTTTCAAGTGCCAAGCGCAACTGGCGTCGACCAAAGTCCAGATGGTCGAGCCATTGCGGGCCCCTTGATGCAATCGACTCCGCAGTGGCCGGGCACGGTATCGGTCGCAACCTCTGCTGGACGCTCGACCCCAACAGCAGTGACTTCACACACGAAGCTGTTCAAGGAGTGTTTTCGCCTCAATCAAGTCGAGGTTGTCGACGCCTTCAGTGAATCTGGAGTACGCAGCATTCAAGAGGCGTTTCGCATCGCCCACTTTATTGAGTTTCTTCCAGAGCCTCGCCAGACTCGTGGCGGCTCGCAGTTCAAGCATGTTGGCATGCTGATCGTGCGCAACCTTCAGGGCTTTACAAAAGCACTCTTCTGCTGCCTGGACTGAGGGGTCGGATTGTCCGAGCAGCAGTTCGCCTTTCAGTCGGAGCAGTTCCGCGTGCCAAAACAGTTCTCCACCAGTAACGGCAAGCGTCAGCGCTTCTTCAATCGCGGCCAAGCCTTCGTCAATGCGGTTGTGTCGCAAATATATGTCTGCCAGCAACGCCAAGGTTAACGTGTTATTGAGCCTTGCACCTGTGATCCGAGTAGCGGCCAGCCCGTGTAGTAATGTGCCGAGACCTTTCTCTTGCCCTGTTTCGGCCAACGCCCAGCCTCGCGAGACCGTCGCCCACGCCAACCCCAATGCAAATGAGTATCGTGTTGACACCACGATGGCTTCGGCAGCGAGCTCAAGCGTTTTCTTCGCATTGTGGAAAGCGGAATAGATCCAGGAAACGTACACTAAGGTAAAAACCAGAGTGTATGGGTGCTCCAACTCCCTCGCCATGCCCATGGCCTCCAACGCCAGCGTTTCAGCTTGCACAACCTCACCTAGTATCCATAATGTCCTGGCCAGCAACATCCTCGCAGTTATGCCAGGATCTTGGCCGTAGCGTAGGGCATGTGCGCGGTGTCGCTTCGGCTCGTACAGGGACTTTGCGGTG
>JBBRRN010000050.1:0-13210 GCA_038200685.1 Nitrospirales bacterium | reverse complement strand
TCTGTCACTGCAGCCCTTGCGTACATGGTGTCGGCCCTCGGTGAAATGAATCGGCTCCATTTCAGCGGAACATCATGAAACCTAACATTTGACGAGGGGCCGCTTACCGGGTCCACAGTTTCACCACCCCCACGCAACCTAAATACAGCACGAGTGAGCCGATCATGGCAGGCCAGAACCCAACTTGTGGAACGCCCAAAATCATGGTGATGACGTAGACGACCCAGGGTGGGACGAACCACAGTAAGTTTTTTGCATAGCTGACGATCGCCTCGTTGCCGCCGTTGAGATAGATCAGGATGAACGTGGCGCCGGTAATGGCGGGAAAGGTGCTGGCAAAGGCGGCGAGGAATGATTTGCCTTGCGACCCGAGGTAGGTAGAGACACTGACGATCGTCCCACCGAGGAGGAAATAGAGCACATACTTACCGAGTTCACCCATCGCGTTGCTCCTTGTTGAGAGAGACCGCTTCTTTCTATGATAATGCGAATTTTACCGCGCTATACATCACGATGACTTCGACGGCATGCGCAACGATCGTGATGTAGAGATTTCTTGTGCGCAACCAAATCGTTCCCCAGATCAGCCCGTCCCAGACGGCGATCCAGTGGAGGTCCTGAAAAGTATTCACCATGAAGGGATCGAAAGCAAATATCAGAGAACTGGCGATGAGGGCTAGGGGCGAGAAGCGCTGGGCCACGCCGGATCTCCACAGCCTCGACTCAAGTGCCGCCAGCCGCCCAAGGAGAAGTCCTCGAAAATTCAGCTCCACAAAAAAGGCGATACCACAAATGAACCAGGGGACCATGAGCAAGAAGGGGAGTCTGCCATGCGGCGTGGTCTTGAGGAAGGTGATGTCATAACCTAGATGTGGATAGACGGATAGAATCACGAACGTATTCACGCAGCCGAGCAACAGGCCAGTGAAGAGTCCCCAGCGGAGACCATCCCGCACGTTCCTTCTCGCCAGTCCAAGCCGAATGACGAAGTCGTGGTTGTGCAAGGTCCACAGGCCTAAGGCGAGGTAGGCAACGACCTGCGGCACGAATTGGACCGGCGGCAATTCTTGAGGCGAGGCGGGAAGGGCGTAGAAGCCCAGCGTCGCGGTGATGGGGAGCAGCGCGAAGGCTGCTCCCCTTTCTTTGGCCTGAGTCGGTATCACGTGCGGACCGGACTCAGGCGCTGTCATGCAGGTTAGTTCAGTTGGAGGTGATAACGGTCGAGGGTGGTGGCTTTGTGCCTCGCGAGATTGGAGAGCGATTTATTGTAATCGACGACGGCGCGTAACTCGTGTCCTTGGGCCGTCGCCAGATCGCGTTGAAAGTCGAGAACGAAGCGTGTGGTGCTGAGCCCCACTTTCAGGCGCTCTTGCTCCGCCTGCAACTGCTTCTCTGCCATGATCCTGGCTGATCGAGTGGTTTCGATCCGCTTAAAATCCGTCTGGACGCGCCGGACGGCTTCGCGCACACCCACGATGATGAGCTGCCGCACATTCACGAGCGAGGCTTCGGCGTTCTTTTCCTCCAGCTGTCGCTTATTATAGGTGCTCCAGGCAGAGCGGTTGCCGAGGGGATAACTTAAGACAAGGCCCGCGCCATAATTGTAGAAATCGCCGCTGAAGTTTCGGTTCACCGAGTCGGCGTAATCTCTCCCCAGTCCTGCCATGCCCATCGTCCCTTGGAACGAAAGATTCGGGAGAATCTGATTTTTGGCAAACTTGGTGTTGAGATCGCTGGTCTCCATATTCTTCTTCGCCTGGACGATTTCAGGCCGCTGGTCGATGGCCGTGTCGATGGCTTCCTGCAGGCTGAGGGGTTCGAGGGCCACGACCGGCTGGTCGAGTGGGATCAAGTGCACGTCTTGACGCAGATCTTCTTCACCAGGATTGAGCAATCTGCGCAGCTGATCTTCCTGGTCTCGAATCGTTTTCTCCGCGACCAGGACCTGCTCGACCCGTGACGCGACGGCCGCTTCGGCTTGCAACACATCGACGATGGACATGATGCCGGCCTTGGCCTTCGCGCGGTTGCTGGCCATGAGTTCCTGCGCCGCTTTCAAGGCGGCCTCGGCGACTTTCAGGTTCTCATTGGCGAAGACGACTTCCCAATAGGTTTGTTCTACCGTGGCCAGGACGTTGAGGACACGATCGCGAAAGACGTGTTCTTCCACGACGGCGTTATTCTGCGCGACGCGGATGAAGGTCTTGGTGATGTCGATGCCGGCGTTGCGGAGGAGCGGGTGCGTGAGGGTGAGTGAGAGGCCACCGGTGTAAGACGGATTGAACAAGAACGATCCGAAACTACTACATCCTGGAGTGCTAGGCGATTGCCCAAAACACCCTTGCGTGCCGGAGACATTATTTCGAGCGGGGCTATAGTTCAGGTCGACGTTGCCGCCTGTCGGTAAATTGGTCGTGGCGTCGAGCGTGACGGAGTGGTTCCGTTGATCGAAGATTCTGATATCGTTGAGCGGTCCCTGTGAAAAGCCGAACACCGGTCGGTTGAGCGGGGTCGCAGTCCGGTTGTATTGGCCGTTCACGCTCAGCGTCGGGTCGAATTTGGCTTCTTCGACGGTGATGTCGGCCAATCGGCTTTCCTTTGTCTGGCGGCTAATGCTGATGTCCAGATTATACTTCAGTGCTTGAAGGGCTGCGTCGGCGAGGGAGATGGTTTCCTGTCGTTCCGAAGACGGTGTCTTGCCGATCTCTAGTCCCCAACTGAGCCCAGGCGACAGGATGAGTCCAATGCCGAGGGCATAGCTACACGTGCGCCACCATCTCTGTATTTTGGTATTCTGTTCCATCCTTCCCCCTTTGATCGACAAGGAAAATCTCTGCATACTATAATGATGTTATGCGCATCTGTCATGGGCTAACTGGAGCGAGATTAGAGGGCCATCGGGTAAGGCAATCCATTCCACCGGTCTTGGTGTTTCCAGCGGCACTGGTTGCGTTGATTCTATTCTTGTTCTCGCTCCCGTCATTGACCTCGCAGGCCTGGGGGCAATCAATCTCCAGCGTTCGTTCATTCGATGGCGGGGTCGCGCCACTGGTCCAAGGGCCTGGCCCAGGGAGTCTCTATCTCGACAATCAAGGCACGCAGGGATTTTTGTACAATCCAGGAAACAATTTCCAGTCGTTTAGTTTTCGGAATCCCACAACAGGGCAAGCATGGAGCGGGGCGGTGACCACGTTCGGGCCGCAACTTTCGATTGGGCTGATCCAAGGCGCCAATCAGACTGGCTCACCGACCGTCCTTCCCGGCCCTCCCCGCCAAACCGTGCCATTGCCATCGATTCAGTCGACGATTCTCGACGACATCCCCTGACAGGATGCTGAAAAAGCCTACGATTCACGCCTCTCGGATCAAGGGGCATTCGCTAGTTGCCAGGTGAGGGCAAGGACATACCGAGCTACTGTGTGCAGAATTTCCGGATTGATCGTGTCGGCAGTGTCGGTAGGCTGATGAAAGTGTGGATGGACTCCACCGCTGACGATAGTGACGGTTGGGACACCCGCTTCTTTGAATGGGACGTGATCGCCGCCGGGGAAAAATCCAAACAGGTCAAGTTTGTCCGTCAAACCCACTGCCCGGCCTGCTTCCTCTGCCGTGGCTTTTTCAATTTCTGTGATACCAACGGTTAACCGTCCGTTTCCCACTCCGGCATGGTCGATGTTGATCATGGCCTTCGTTGAGCCGAGAGGGACGACGGGTCTCGATGTATAGAGACGCGACCCGATCAGATTATTTTCCTCTCCACTGAAGGATACAAAGAGGATCGTCCGTTGGGGGCGCAGTCCCATGTTTCTCAGCGCTCGTGCCACTTCCAAGATCACGGCTGTTCCAGATGCATTGTCATCGGCGCCCGGAAACCAGAGACCCGCTGGGCGACCGAAATGGTCACGATGGGCGCCGACGACGATGGCATCCGGTCCTGTACCAGGAATCAGCCCTACTACGTTTGTCAGCAAGCCATCATGAATCGTGGTCTCCCACTGGAGAGAGGCATAGTGGTTGGTGTGATGAGAGCGTGTTGATGGGGCTTTATTGAGTTGCTCTTGGAGAGATCGAAGGCGGTCAGCGTCGGGCCCTTCACGGCTCTCGGGTAGGAGACGCTCTGCGAGGTTCGTACTGATCCATGCGCCAGGGAGCGCTTGGTCAGTGGGGAGCTGTCCGTAAAAAGCACTGGGCTTTCCCGTGACGCCGCGTCGAGCTTCGTATGGATTGAGAACTGGCCCTGTCGCAGTCAGATAGGCCAAGGCTCCTCGATCTCGTGCGAAGCGGATCTTGTCGGCATGGCTGACGGGGCGTGGGTAGTGATCTGGCTTGCCACGGAGGAAGAGCACGATGCAATTGTTCACGTCGATTCCGGCGTAATCGTCGATCCCTTGGGTGGGATCGACGATGCCATAACCGACGAAGACGATCGGACCTTCGAGGTCGGCAGAGGGGGAATCAAATATTGGGAGATAGTCCTTGCCCAACTTTGCAGTGACAAACTGGTCCGCTGTTCCGGTGCGAATGACCGGGTCCGGTGCGATGAGTGAAGTGGAGACCATTGAGGCCATGACGCCGATAGGTACGCCCTTCCTTGTTGTGGGAAATGGGAAAATGAGTGGGCTGTTGTAAATAAGCGGTAGCGTGAGCCCTACCGAGGTCAATTCCCGTGCGAACCATTGCGCAGACCGCAGGTCGTCTTCCGATCCGGTTTGCCTGCCATTGAATGCCGGGCTGCTTAACGTGCGCACATCTGCGAGCATGCGTTCGCTGGACAGGCTGTCGAGCGCTTGAAGCCATACACGATGGTCTTCCTCCGATTGCGCGAGGCTTTGGGTTCCAAGAGGATACAAACTGAAGATGATTCCCAGGAGAATGACCGCAACAACGGAGGGGAAGCAGCGGTGCATTGAGCCGTTCATGCCGTGAGCCTTTCGAAGAAGAGCGCAGAACTATAGCATAGACGGATAGGTCCGTTGCAGAGCGGCTGCGGGCCAAGGTACTATGCCGAATTGTGAGGATGACACATCGATGACAGATTCGACCACGCAAGCGAATCGTTTCATGAACCGGCTGGCCGGGGAAGCCAGTCCTTATCTCCTGCAGCATGTGGAGAATCCTGTGGAGTGGTATCCCTGGGGTGAGGAAGCCTTATCGCGGGCGAAAGCCGAAGATAAGCCGATTCTCTTGTCGATCGGGTACTCGGCCTGCCATTGGTGCCATGTGATGGCCCATGAGTGTTTCGACAATGTTGAGATTGCCGGGTTTATGAACCGGGACTTCATCAATGTGAAGGTGGATCGAGAAGAGCGCCCGGACTTGGACGATATCTACCAAAAGTCCGCGCAGGTGTTTCTGGGACGCGGCGGTGGGTGGCCCCTGACGATGTTTCTCACGCCTGATCAAGAACCATTCTATGGGGGGACCTATTTCCCTCCGACGCCCCGCTACAACCTGCCGGGATTTCCCGATGTGTTGCGCGGTGTCCTCGAGGCCTATCGAAATCATCGAGACGATGTCAGGAAGAATGTAGAGAAAGTGAAAGCCGGGCTCCAGCGAGTCGGCACGCCGCAACCGTCGGACGATCCCTTGACAGATCGTGTGCTCGATGAGGCAGTCAAAAATTTAGAGCAGTTTTTCGACCCGGTTCACGGTGGATTTGGTGAAGGACCAAAATTTCCAACAGTTCCTCCGCTCAGTCTGTTGCTCCGTCAGACGGCTCGGACGAAAGATGCTTCCCACCAAGAGCAGGTGCTCTTACAGCTGCGAACGATGGCGGCTGGAGGAATCTACGATCATCTCGGCGGGGGCTTCCATCGCTATTCGGTGGATGGCCGGTGGTTGGTGCCCCATTTCGAGAAGATGCTCTACGACAACGCGCAGCTGGTGCGGATCTACCTCGATGCCTGGCGTCTCACCAAAGAGGACCGGTTTCGTGAAGTGGTGGAAGAGACGTTGGAATACGTTCGTCGTGAACTTACGCATCCCGATGGCGCCTTCTTTGCTGCGCAGGATGCCGACAGCGAGGGACATGAGGGAAGCTACTTCGTCTGGGAGCCGAAAGAGATTGCTTCGGTGCTGGGAGCCGACATGGCCGAGGAGTTTTGTCGGTGCTATGGGGTGACGGAGAGCGGCAATTTTGAAGGCAAGAACGTGTTGAATCGGCTTGGTGGGGTCCACCCCGAATCCGATGCGCAAGCGGAAGTGGAGACCATGTTGCGGGCTGCCAGGCTGAAGTTGCTGACCGCACGCGAGCAACGAATGACGCTGCAGCGGGATGACAATATTCTCACGAGTTGGAATGCGATGATGGTCTCTGCCTATCTCGATGCCTACCATGCGTTCGGGGTTTCGGCGTATCTGGCAGCTGCGGAGCGGGCGCTCACATTTCTGTTGGACTATGCGATTGAGAATGGGCGGGTCTATCGTACGGTCAGGGCGGGGAAAGGACGCTTGAACGGCTATCTGGACGATGCCGCCTGTCTTGCCGCTGCGTTGCTGGACGCGTTTGAGGCGACCTCGCATCGGTGGTATCTGGATCAAGCACGCGAGGTGACGGACCATTTGGTGGAGCGATTTTGGGATGAGCCGATGGGGGGGTGCTTTTATACCAGTCGCGACCATGAAGCTCTGCTTCATCGTATGAAGTCCGGGACCGATAGCGCGATTCCATCGGGGAATGCCGTCGTCGCCATGGTCTTGATGAGGCTCTTCTCTTTCACCAGAGAGCAGCGGTATCACGATCTGGCCGAGCAGCTGTTTCGGGTGTTCCGACATGTGATGGCACACAATGCCTATGGCACTTCGGCTATACTGTGCGCGTTGGATTGGTACCTGGCGACACCGCAGGAGATTGTTGTGGTTGGGACTCGTGGCGATACCATGACCGAATCGTTGCTCTCAACAGTCCATCGGCGCTATCTGCCGAATCGTACGGTGTTGGTGGTTGAATCGGCTCTTCCTGGGGATGAATCCGACTTGCCGCTCGCGATCGGGAAGACGAGTGTGAACGGGAAGCCGACGGTGTATGTCTGCCAACGTCAGACGTGTTTGCCCCCGGTGACGGACACCCACCAATTGGACCTGTTATTGTAGGGAGGGCGTTTTGGGCGCAGGTGAATCAGGTAAAGGATTGTATGATCATCTCTATCGCAGATTCTTCGAGAATCGCGCGCGGCACAAGGGCTACGATTTCCAACATGCGCCCGGTGGAAGCAATCCAACACCGGGCGTCACGTTTCCGGATCGCCTGCGATGGTGGGCTTGGGGGAGATGGAAGCGTCGAAACAAAATCATGGCCGCTCGTGATCGGTTTCAGCAAGACATTCTCGATATCAAGAAACGGCCACCGAGGTAGCAAGAGTTTCAGGGGATGGGCACGAATGAACGTAGCATGAGCGTGAAGCCGAGATTTGTGAGTCGGGTGGCTATAGGGCTTGTCTTGGCCATGATTGCTGGCGAATGGAGCTGTTGGGTCGAGCCGTCTCATGCTATTGAAGTAGAGAGCCGGGCGGAAAAAGAAGCCAACTTGCAAGGTCAGATTCAAGGAGGGTTGTTTAATCGATGGACGTTTGACCAGCAGAAGTCCAGTGCGCCTCCTGTTGGATTCTCGATGCTGGGGTTTGGCGAGGGGCCAGCTGCGGACTGGATGGTCAAGGCGGATCCTGATGCTCCCTCGGCGCCCAATGCTCTCGCTGTGAATTCATCGTGCCTGACCGCGACCTGTTATCGTTTGATAGTCGCTGATGGGTTCCAGTATGAATATCCTGATATGTCGGTCAGAATGCGGTTTCCTGTCGATGCGTCGACGGGAAAGGGTGGTGTGGTGTTTGGCGTACAGGATGCCATGCATTTCTATGCGGTGGTGGTCGATCTTGCGACGAAGACACTGGAGGTGAGCAGGGTGGTGAAGGGAAAGGAGACGAGTCTCGGGCAATCGTCGCTTACGCCTAAAGCGTCCTCCTGGCATACACTGCGAATTCAGCGGAATACCATCCTGAGTAAAGACTTTATCGAAACCTTCTTTGACGGCGTGCTCGCCGTGACCGTTGAGGATCAGTCGCTGACAATTGGCCAGGTTGGTCTCGTGGTTCGCGGATCCACCGCGCTGGACTTCGATAGCGTGCACGCCGTTTCGCTTTTCTCTCACCGCCCGCTTTCTGCTCCTGCAGCCTATTAGGAGGCAAACCCACCATGCGCGTGATTGCGTCGTCGCTTGCAATTATGAGGGTAGAGGAGTAGAGTTGGGCCGTGTATCATTGCGCAAGGCCTGGCAGTGATAGTACAGAGAGAGACAAGGCCTAAGACAGTTGTTGTTTTGGTCCTGCACGGGAATTTGATCGGAAGCCAGCCTTGAGCCGCCATGGTGTTTGCATCTTCGGCCCACTCCTTCCTCACTTTGTTCTCGAGTCCAAGACAACACATATACTCAAAGGAGGAACCCAATGGGTTCGAAGATTTATGTCGGTGGTTTGCCGTATTCCACAACTGAGCAGCAACTGAGCGATCTGTTTGCTGTGCATGGAGCGGTGACATCATCCCGGATTATCACAGATAAGTTTACCGGCCAGTCCCGCGGGTTTGGATTCGTGGAGATGTCCGGGGATTCAGAAGCGCAGGCGGCAATTACCGCGCTGAACGGCACTGAGTTGGGCGGTCGCACGTTGACCGTCAACGAAGCGCGCCCCCAGGAGCCACGTACTGGCGGTGGCGGCGGTGGCGGTCGCGGTGGTCGCGGCGGCGGTGGAGATCGGTACTAAGTCGTTACGAGTGTTGCACACATCGGGGCTGCCTATCCGGCAGCCCCGCTATTTCCTTCCTAGAATTGCCCATCAACGTGATGCGTTTCTCGGCCCTCTAACAGGCCGGACCGTGCAGTCCCAGGAAGTGTTTCCTTACAAGGAGTCTTATGTCTACGTTTGCTGATATGAATCTGCCCCAGTCCCTTGCCCAGCGCCTGATACAGGCAGGCCTCACGACACCCACGCCGGTGCAACAGGCGGCCATTCCACTCGCGCTGAAAGGCCAGGACATTATGGCGCAAGCCAAAACTGGGAGTGGAAAAACACTGGCATTTTTGCTGCCGATTATTGAGCAGGTTATGCGACGGGAGGCCTCTGCGCCCGCGCCTGGTCCCTATACCAGGTCTGGACCGAGCCACGCGTCTGGACCGAAGTTTTTGGTGCTCGCGCCCACACGGGAGTTGGCGCTTCAGATCGAAATGGAGTTGCGCAAGTATGCCCCGATGTCCGTGACCTCGCTGTCGGTGTACGGCGGGACGCCGATCGAGCGCCATTACCGTGCGCTGCAACGGCCTCCGATGGTGGTGGTCGGTACGCCAGGGCGGTTGCTCGACTTGGCCGGTTCTGGCCACTTGAAGTTGGGTGGCGTGACATTTCTTGTGATGGACGAGGCCGATCAGATGTTGGACCGCGGGTTTCTTCGGGACATCCAACGGATTATTCGTCTTCTGCCGGTTGAACGCCAGACGCTGTTGTTCTCCGCGACTTTTTCCGGGGAGATTCAAACGCTCGCGCAGACCATGCAACGCAATCCCGCTCGTATCTCGGTCGATCCAGGCATCAGCACCCCGACGACGATCGTGCATGCCTACTATGTCGTGCCGGGAGATCAGGCTCGTACGCAACTGGTGCATACGTTGCTCCAGAGCGTGACTGGCGGGGGAAGGTCGATGGTGTTTTGCGATCAAAAATATAAGGTGCGACGGTTAGCCGCCCATTTGGGCGGAGAGCCGGCTTCGGTCGGCGCGTTGACCGGCAACCACAGTCAAGCGCAGCGGGAACGAACGCTCGGCGCCTTTCGGGCCGGTCGTCTCCGTTCGCTTGTGGCGACCGATGTGGCAGCCAGAGGCCTCGATATTCAGGATGTGACTCAAGTGATTCACTATGAGTTGCCGACTAATCCGAATTCCTACGTTCATCGGACGGGACGAACGGGTCGAGCAGAAAAGGAAGGGGCGACATACTTGATTCTGTCTCAGTCAGAAGAGCGAGAGTATCTGCGAATGGTGAGGCAGTTACGAATCGAGACGAAGAAACTTGCGCTTCCCGTGTTTGCGGCCCTCCCGTCACCGGCCCCTATGCCGGTGAGTGAAGAGCAGTCTCATCGCCAGCGGCCTCGACGAAGTGCTGAACCCTCGGGCCGGCGGTTCCGCGAAGGTGAAAACCGAGGCCCAGTTCATAGACAGGGAGCCTCAGCGGGTCCGTCCAGGCACTCGCGATATTAAGAAACACTGACGCCGCCGGACCCCGGAAGGGGCCGGAGGCGTCTCATGGACCTGTCAATGTCTGGCTCGCCCACGCACTGTTGTGCGCGGTGCTGTTTCCGATGATAAGATAACGACCGAAAGGTCGTCCATGCTGCCGTTTCAACTCGAAGCCCCATTCAAGCCCTGCGGAGATCAAGGTCAGGCCATCGATAAGTTGGTCGCTGGGATTGCGGCTGGCCGGAAACACCACACGCTGCTCGGTGTGACTGGATCAGGCAAGACCTTTACCATGGCCAATGTGGTCGCGCAGGTGCAGAAGCCCACGTTGGTGCTGGTCCATAACAAGACGCTGGCCGGCCAGCTCTACCAAGAGTTCAAACAGTTTTTCCCCCACAACGCGGTGGAGTATTTCGTTAGCTACTACGATTACTACCAGCCGGAAGCCTATATTCCCCAAAGCAACACGTACATTGCCAAGGACGCCTCCATCAACGATGCGATCGATCAGATGCGGCATGCGGCGACGGCCGCGCTGCTCCAACGGAACGACGTGCTGATCGTGTCGTCGGTCTCCTGTATTTACGGCCTGGGGTCGCCTGAGGTCTATCACGAGATGGTCGTCTTCCTCGAAGAGGGTATGGAGATCCGGCGGGAGAAGATTCTGGCAAAGCTGGTCGAGATTCAATACGCCCGCAATGATATGGATTTTCATCGTGGCACCTTCCGCGCCCGCGGCGACGTCATCGAGATCTTTCCGGCGTCGAACGATGCGGTATCCGTGCGGATCGAGTTGTTCGGCGACGTCGTCGATGCGATTCACGAAATCGACCCCCTCACGGGGAAGTCTCTCAGAAAGCTTCCCAAAGTCGCAGTCTATCCGAACACGCACTATCTCATTGCGCCGGATCGGTATGAGCGGGCGATTACAGGCATCGAAGAGGAATTGGATGAACGGGTTGCCTACTTCAAGAAACAGAATCAGCTCGTGGAGGCTCAGCGGATCGCGCAGCGCACCAAATTTGACCTTGAGATGATTCGGGCGATGGGGTACTGCCACGGCATCGAAAACTACTCGCGGCATCTCAGTGGCCGCGCGGCCGGTGAACAGCCTCCGACGCTCCTCGACTATTTTCCCAAAGGTTTTCTGCTGATCGTCGACGAATCCCATGCCACGATTCCCCAAGTGGGAGGGATGTACGAAGGCGACTATTCGCGGAAGCGCACCTTGGTCGAGTACGGGTTCCGATTGCCATCAGCGGTCGATAACCGGCCGCTGAAGTTTGCAGAATTTGAGCGCTGTCTCAATCAGACGGTGTATGTTTCCGCGACACCGGGCTCCTATGAGTTGGGGCATGCGGCTGGAGAGGTGGTCGAGCAGATTCTTCGCCCGACCGGTCTGATGGATCCAGTCATCGAGGTGCATCCAGCCAAAGGGCAAGTGGATCATCTGCTCGGCGAAGTGCGAGCCGAAACGGCGCAGGGGGGGCGTGTGTTGATTACCACGTTAACCAAACGCATGGCGGAGGATTTAAGTGAGTACTACCATGATCTCGGTATCAAGGTCCGGTATCTGCACTCCGACATCAAGACGTTGGAACGGGCTGAAATTCTACGCGATCTGCGGCGCGGAGTGTTCGACGTGCTGGTGGGGATCAACCTCCTGCGGGAAGGGCTGGATCTCCCGGAAGTGACCTTGGTAGCGATTCTCGATGCGGATAAGGAAGGGTATCTTCGATCCTATCGGTCCTTGATCCAGACGGCTGGGCGAGCGGCGAGAAACGTGCGGGGCCATGTGATTTTGTACGGTGATACCGTTACCGATTCGATGCGCATGGCACTCACCGAAACTGAGCGCCGCCGCACGATTCAGGCTGACTATAATGCCAAGCATGGTATCGTGCCCGAGAGTATTAAGAAGGACGTCTTGTCGCTTGAATATGCAACGGAGGAGAGGGGTGCCGTGCAGCTGGATTTAGCTGCTGAGTCGCCGGCTGTCTACGAAACAGCAGAGGCGGCTGAATCGATTATTAGGCGGCTGGAAATGGAAATGAAAGCTGCCGCGAAAGAATTGGAGTTTGAGCGGGCTGCAGGGCTGCGAAACCGGATTCGAGCATTGAAACTGAAAGGGTTAGAGTTGAGACCGGAGGTCTAATAGGTTGCAAGATGCGCAAAAAGGCCGTCCAGCAAGGCTGCAGCGAGTGAAGATCCGAGGCGTACCCTTTGGGGCGCACGGTGCGACGATAAGGAGCACCAAGTTTGTGCGCGGCGCCGAGTGATGAGGCGGCCGGGTTCCTGTTGAGGGTCTGAGCGATGCGAGAACGATGTTGGCGGGTTTTTCAGCGTCTTGCTACACGTTTTTGTACAGATAGATTCCTAAAAACATTCCGAGAAGACTGAGCAGATTGATTTTGAGTTCGAAGCCTAGCGTGAATTTGAAGAGAACTAAGTCGATGGTGAACGGGCTGATGCCAGGGGTAAAATGAGTGGCGAAGATCGTTTGAATGGTGCCATGAGGGGCCATGACTCGAAGGATCTCTCCTAGGACTCCGCCTAATATTCCACCGATGAGAATAAAAATGAGCAGCATCCAGTATGATTTTCTCACGGCAACTGCCTCATAACTCGCAGAACTCTCGGTGGAATCTTGAGGAATGATGGTAGGAACATTTGGACCATAGCGAAAGGGCCAGGACATGTCAATGAAATGTGCATCTCGGTAGTGGGTCAGTTTGAAATAAGAAAAGAGGCGTGTTTACAGGGTTTCGCTTGCCTCTGCTTGAGCGGTTATGTATCATGTGGCATGGCTAAAAAAAAAAAATCCAGCGATGTAAACGTCACCGCATTTGAAATCCTGCAAGAGATCACGCGAGACCAAAAACTGCCACGGCTCGCTGCTTCGGTTCGGAAAGCCTTAGAAGAGAAGCCTGCCAAGAAACCAGCCGTACCAACAAAGAACCCTGCTGCCGTGGCCCTAGGACGCCTAGG
>JBBRRN010000049.1:0-13213 GCA_038200685.1 Nitrospirales bacterium | reverse complement strand
TCGTCATAAATCGGGCGTATTAAGGAGGACTGGAATGAATCCCAGTGAGGCACTGGAGTTTGCGAAGAAGCACAAGATACAGATCGTAGATTTGAAGTTTGTGGATCTGATCGGCACCTGGCAACACTTTTCCATCCCTGTGGACGAGTTGACTGAGGGGCTTTTCAAGGATGGGTCAGGGCTAGACGGTTCGTCGATCCGCGGCTGGAAGGCGATCAACGACAGCGATCTATTGATGATTCCCGATCCGACTACGGCCTGTCTGGATCCGTTCTGTGCCGTTCCGACGATGAGCCTTGTCGGTAATGTCGTCGATCCGATTACACGCGAGCCGTACGAGCGCGATCCGCGATTTGTGGCGCAGAAGGCGGAGAAGTATCTCCAGAGTACGAAGATCGGTGACACATCCTATTGGGGACCAGAGGCAGAGTTCTTCATCTTCGATCAGGTTCGATACGATCAGACGGGCCACAGCGGATTTTATTTTATCGATTCCGAAGAAGGCGCTTGGAACATCGGACAGGAAGGCCATAACTTAGGCGGTAAAATCCGCCACAAGGAAGGCTATTTCCCCGTGCCTCCGACCGACACACAACAGGACATCCGCAGCGAGATGGTCCTGGAGATGCAAAAGGCCGGAATTTCCGTTGAGAAGCACCACCACGAGACAGCCACGGCAGGTCAGGCGGAAATCGATATCCGATTCGGCTCGTTGGTCAACACGGCAGATAAGTTAATGATGTACAAATACATCGTCAAGAACGTAGCTCGCCGGCATGGCAAAACGGCGACGTTCATGCCCAAGCCGATCTTCGGGGACAACGGGACCGGTATGCATACGCATCAGAGCATCTGGAAAGACGGGAAGCCCTTGTTTGCGGGTAAGGAATATGCCGGCATCTCGCAACTGTGTCTCTATTATATCGGTGGCATCCTGAAACATGCCCCGGCTCTGGCGGCGTTTACGAATCCAACGACAAACTCGTATAAGCGGTTGACCCCAGGGTATGAGGCGCCGGTTCTTCTGGCCTATTCCAGCCGAAATCGGTCGGCAGGAATCCGGATTCCCATGTACTCACCGAGCCCGAAAGCCAAGCGAATCGAGGTGCGCTTCCCAGATCCAACCGCGAATCCCTACCTCGCCTTTTCTGCCATGCTCATGGCCGGGTTGGATGGGATCGAGAATAAGATCAATCCTGGTGAGCCGGCAGAGAAAGATCTCTACGATCTTGAGCCGGAGGAAGCGGCGGCAATTCGCACGATGCCGGGCAGTCTCGACGAAGCCTTACGCAATCTCGAGCAGGACCATCAGTTTCTGCTCAAGGGCGGGGTGTTCAGCAAGGATCTGATTGAAGCGTGGATCAGCTATAAACGAGCCAAGGAAGTCGATCCCATGCGGTTGCGCCCGCATCCGTATGAGTATGTTCTGTACTACGACGTGTAGAAACTACGGAAAATTCTGTCGAACGAGCGGCGGGTAGGCTCTCAATCTATGTAAACGAAATATCGGCGTCCGTCTCCTGAGACCGGGAGACGGACGCCGTTTTATTTCTCGCCTATTCTATTGTAGGGCGACAAATCCGCCAAACAAGCTTGCGTGTTCTCTCTTCAGGGAAGGGGCTGATCGATCTTCTATTACGCGCCTTCAACGAGGCGCCGTTGGCGTCCGCGCGTTGCGCGAGCACAGACGATCATCTACCTCCATCCCCTTCTCTCTTTCAGAGAGATCCGAAGGTCCGTTCGTAGAAGGTCTTGGTGAGTGTCATGTGCTGCTGGATGTCGGACTGTAATTCTCGCGCGCCGGCCCGCCAGTCGTCCCTCGTGTAACCGACCCGGCGGGCAAGGCTGACAAACTCCTCAGAGTCGGGAGGAGGGAGCACAAGATCCTTGGTGTTTCCCCTGACCATCCGCAATCCATCGACCAACATCCGGAAGAAGATGTAGGCTTTCCGAAGCCCGGCTCCATCGGTGCGTGGGAGCAATCCTCCATTCACCAGGGCGGCCAGCGCCTGCAGGGTATTCGGCGTATGCAAGCCCTGGTGGTTGTGGCCATGCATCACTTGCAGGTATTGCGCGGTATATTCGATGTCGATGAGCCCTCCTGCGCTATACTTTACGTTGACTTTTCCCGGTGCGACCAGT
Organism: Nitrospirales bacterium; assembly: GCA_038200685.1. GTDB lineage: Bacteria > Nitrospirota > Nitrospiria > Nitrospirales > Nitrospiraceae > Palsa-1315. The sequence continues at coordinate 11,071 of JBBRRN010000049.1, read as the reverse complement.
TGCTTGAGTTGTTGTCTCCTGATCTCTAGCGCCGCGGGAGTATCCCAGTGGGCGTCTCCGTAGACGAAAGAGTCTCGGTGTGTTTCCAGTTTTTGCCCCAGGGCGGAGTTGCCGGCGATATGTCGTAATTTGATCAGGGCTTGTCGCTCGAATGGCGCGGCAAGTCCTGTCGGACTGTAGTAGCGGCAGATTTCCTCGAACGCATTGGCGAGTGCGCCCTTGCCTCCGTGCGGTCGAAGTCGGACATCGATGCGAAAGATGCCTTCTTGTTTGGCCTCGATCCATCCCAAAAGTTCCTGGGCCAGCCGTTCGAAGTATTCGCTATTCTCAATTTCATTCGTACCATTGGTGTTGCCGGATCCACCGTAGACGAATAGGACTTCGATGTCTGAGGCGTAGCCGAGTTCCCGCCCTCCGAATTTTCCCAGTCCCATGATGGCGATGGGGCACGGCTTTCCGTTGGAAAGCCGTGGGACTCCATACGATTTTTCCAGCTTAGCACTGCAGTCTGCGAGACTTCGCTCCATGATGACCTCCGCCAGTTCCGTGAGTGCCAGCGAGAAGTCAGGGAAATTGCTTGAGGGTTCGACGATGTGTTTGATATCGATTCGGAACATCTCACGGTCTTTAAACCGGTTCAAGGCATCTTTTCGTGCTTCGTCTGTTTTGGCGCGAGCGACCAGACGCCCGAGCTCTTGACGGAGGGTGGCCTGAGGCTTGATCAGGGGGGCATCCCGGTATTCCGTGAGTAGCGGTAGGAGGTTGTCATGCTGGCGTCGGAGAAAATCCTCCCACAAGAAGTCACTGGCGCCGAGTAGTTGTGCGAGCAGCGGAAAGGTTTTTTTATCGCTGACGAAGTCGAGTGCCTGGTTCTTGCGCTTCTTTCCTTGGTCTTTCACGATGAGATCCAGGAACTGGTCGAAGGATGCTAACGCCTTAGCCGGGTCGGAGGCCCAGGTCAACGCATGCGTGAATTGTTTGATGAGCACGGCGGTCAGCCGTAGTTGCTGCTGATCGGCAGAATCGATCAGTTTTTGTCCATCGCGATTCCTGACGAAGAAACGATCGTGCAGCTTGGCGCCGTCGCATTCGATTTGGGCCTTGGTGATGTATATGTTGCGCATGGCCAGGGCATTCGCCAGCGCATAGAGGAACGCCGGCGTATCATCCGATTGGATGTCCATGATCGTGTCAGTCGCTGATTGGCTATTGTCGAAGGTAATCCGCACGGTATCGAGTAGACCGGTAAAGGCACTCCGCTGCTTGTCCAATCGTTCGACGAGCCGGCGGTTGACATATTGGCGCGCTTCTTCGAACTGACGGGTATCCAGCAGTTGAACGACCTCGCTGACTGTCTCTCGGAGGGTATTGTGTTGGGGTAAGGAAAAGCCTGTGCGATCTATGGGATGGACCAGGAAGACATCGACGATTTTCTTTCGGCTGAGCCCCGGCCTGACTTTAGGTCGTCCGGCCGTCGAGGGAGAGGGGGTGGCCTCCACAAAGGTATAGATCCGTCCTTCTTCGATATTGAGCCCAAAGGCCGAGAGCACACCGCAGATGGCGGCGAATTCAGAGAAGTAATCGTAGGCGACGATGCTGATTTCCGATCGGCCTGCTCGTTTGTCGAGTACCGATAATTCGCAGGGGTGGTCTGGTGTGAGCCGACTGGCAAGTTGAATGTGATGCGCAATGGTATCCGGTTGGAACCGCTCGAAGTACTCGGGGTCCATCCGAGACACGAAATCCTGAATAACTTCATCATCGACATCAGGACAGAGGGAAGCCAGGGTCTTGATGATCGACTCGCGTGATCCAAGCCCATCCATCATAGCTCGGAGTATAGCCGAAGCGTCGTTCATTGTGCGAGCGCCAATGTGTGCGTATAATGCCCGCCATGGCCGCTCGTCCTAAGAAACCCGTGCCGCGTTATTGTGCAGTTCCTAAGCTCGAGTGGGCTGCTCGCCAGGATCCGACTCCGGTCCTCTTAGCGCCTGGGCTGGATCAGACTCGACTTGAAACGATCCTTCAATCTTACGGACTCCACCGCATTCAGGACGCCGATGCGAATCTGCAGTCGATGGCAGGTGATCCACACCAGCGGCGTCAGTTGGTAGACATCCTGCCCGCATTGCTTGAAGCCATTGAGCGGACTGCCGACCCAGATCAGGCGTTGAACCACTGGGAACGCTGGCTCGCGAGCGGAGTCAGCCGATCAGCGGTGTTGGAATATCTGCGTAGTGCTCCACGCATGTTGAATCTGGTCAGCACGATTTTTGGGAACAGCGATTCCCTTGCTTGTACTCTCGTCCGTGACCCGCTGTTGTTGTATTGGCTGGCTCAACAAAATGTGTTGTCTACTGCGCCCACTCGGGCGGGGATGGAACGTACGATCCGGCAGAGTTTGGAGACGGTCACCGCCACTGAACTCAAATTGGACGCGCTCAGACGATTCCATCGCCGGGAGATGTTGCGTATCGGCGTGCGCGATCTCCTCCGGTTAGCCGATGTGGTGGAAACGACAGCTTCGCTCTCGGATCTGGCCTCGGTCCTTATCGATGCTGCGTATCGCATCGTCGACACCGATCTACGGACTCGACACGGTATTCCCATGCATCAGAACCGTCAGGGGCGGTGGGTGGAGACCGGCTTCACCGTCATTGCGATGGGGAAGCTGGGCGGACACGAGCTTAATTATAGTTCTGATGTCGATGTACTGTATGTCTGTGAATCCAATGAGGGAGAAACCAGGCCGGTGTCGTTTGGGCGCACAAAGGCGAAGAGGCCTGCGCAGCGCGGGCTGTCGAATGAAGAATACTTTGAAATTCTCGCACGAGAACTGACGAAGGCGCTGACCGCGCAAACCCATGAAGGGTATGTCTATCGCGTGGACCTCCGCTTGCGGGCGGAAGGTTCGGTGGGGCAGCTGACTCGCTCGCTCGATGACTATGCCAAGTATTATCGAACGAGAGGGCAGGTGTGGGAACGGTTGGCCTTGCTGAAGGCGTGGCCTATCGCAGGGTCGCAGGAGGTCGGGAAATCGTTCATCAAGCTGGTGCGGCCCTTTGTGTTGGTCTCTTCATTTAAAGACCCGGATGTCAAAGAGGGACTCAATGTTGTCGAGGAGGTTCGATCGGTCAAGGAACGGATTGACGCAAAGATCGCGGAGCGTGGGCATGAACAGCGCAACGTCAAGCTCGGTGTCGGCGGGATCAGAGAAATCGAATTTCTCGTTCAAACAATCCAGGTGTTGGCTGGCCGTCGGTTGCCGAGAATTCTTGGTCGTGGCACGCTCGATTCGCTGGTGCGCCTCCAGAAGGCCTGTATTCTTTCGAGAAAACAACAGACCGATCTGGCCAGCGCCTATCGGTTTCTCCGAGACGTGGAGCACAAACTTCAGATGGTGCACGATCTGCAGACGCACGCGCTCCCAGATCAGCAAAGGGAATTAGAACGGTGCGCCATCCGCATGGGCTATGACAGGGCCGATCGGCCGATGGCCGTAAAGCAATTTCAAGCCGACCTTGCCACTCATACCACCCTGGTACATCATCTCTTTCGGTCGGTCTTCGACACGCCAAACACCTCGTCGTTACTCAAAAAGACTTTCCAGTTGATGGAGTGAGCGCCGATAGGCTGAGCTTCACCGACAATCAGACTTGTTTCTCTCGACGTAACTCTGAGCCTCTCATCGCCCAGAAAGCCGGCGGACTGTTCGCGGCCGCATGAGTCGCAGCGGTGATGGATTGTGTTGATAGGTTGCAACCATCGGAAACCAATCTCGATGAGTATCAGAGTATAGGTCCGTTACCTTCCCTTGCGGCATCCGAGATGGGTTCTCTACGTCGCGACACAAGAGGGCAAGAGGGAGATGGTTGTGTTATTCCTCCGCGAATGCCGGAGGGTCAGTGCTGGCGCCTTGATCAGGCCGGCCGATTTCCAGCGTGTCCATGCGGTACTTGAGCATTCGGCGGCTGATTCCCAGAAGGTTGGCGGCATGAGTTTGGATGTAGTTTGTCCGTTTGAGCGCATCTAAAATAATTTCTCGCTCGAATTCCATGACGGCTTTTTCGAGCGATAGTCGCCCGGCGAGGGTATCGTCGCGGAGTGAAGTGGGTCGGGAGCCCTCTTTAAGAATGACTGGGAGATGTTCGGGCGTGATAGTGTCCGATCCCTTGGACCAAATGAACGCCTGTTCGATGATGTTTTCCATCTCTCGCACATTGCCGGGCCAGGGATAGCGAGACAAAAGATCGATGGCATCTTTTGAAAACTCTTGGGGTGGACGGTTGTCTTCTTCGATTCGTTTGGCCAGAAAATGTTTGGCGAGGAGGGGGACGTCTTCCCCACGTTCCCGGAGCGGGGGTAAATAGAGTCCAATGACGTTGATGCGATAATAGAGGTCTTCACGGAATTGCCCTTTGCGAACGAGCTCCTCGAGATTTTTGTTCGTTGCCGTCACAATGCGCACATCGACCTTGATGGATTGCACCCCACCGACTCTGGTGAATTCTCGTTCTTGCAACACACGCAACAACTTGGCTTGCGTCATGGCGCTGAGGTCACCGATCTCGTCGAGGAAAAGCGTGCCGGTATTGGCGAGCTCAAATTGCCCGACTCGGCGGGCCGTCGCATCCGTGAACGAGCCTTTCTCATGGCCGAAGAGCTCACTCTCGATGAGCGTTTCTGGAAGAGCGGCACAGTTTAACGCAATGAAGGGGCGCTCGCGCCTGCCGCTATTATAGTGGAGCGCCTTGGCGACCAATTCCTTCCCCGTGCCGCTCTCGCCGGTGATCAGGACGGTGGTGCGACTGTCGGCGACTTGTTCGATCTTGGTGTAGATGCCTTGCATCGATGGGCTTTTGCCGATCAGGTTGTGAAAGGCATAGCGTTGAACGACTTGCGCGCGGAGCTGCTTCACCTCACGTTGGAGTTCCTGGTCCGTGAGTGCGCGTTCGACAATGAGGCGAAGCTCTTCCACGTCGAAGGGCTTTGACAGGTAGTCGGCTGCGCCGAACTTCATTGCATCGACAGCGGTTTTGACCGATTTTGTTCCCGTCAACATGATGATCGGCGCCGTACGGCTTTCAGCACGGAGAGTTTGGAGCACCGAAAGCCCGTCGGTGCCTGGCAGAATGACGTCTAGAAGGACGAGATGGGGGGCTTCCTTGCGAAAGAGATCGAGGCCTTCCTGGGCGTCGGCGGCTTGGATTGTTTCGTAGGTTGGCTCCAGAACCGTTTTCAATGAGGCCCGGACCCGGGCCTCGTCATCGATCAATAACACGCGTTTTTTCATACTGGTGTCCTTAGGGTGTTGGCGGTTATGCGGGTAACGCAGGCAGGCTCACGAAAAACGTGGTGCCGACACCGACCGAACTCTCGACTCGAATCTCGCCGTGATGTTCTTGAATAATTTGATGGACGATCGTCAAGCCCAATCCCGTCCCCTCGTGCTCTCCACTCGCGTGTTTCGTTGTAAAGAATGGATCGAACACATGATCGAGATTCGTTTCCTGGATTCCTTCACCGGTGTCCTTGATCTCGATGTGGACCCACACGATGTCTCCAGGCTTCGTCAACTTTCTGGTCTGAACGCGTAACCGCCCACCCGATTTTGCCATCGAGTCCACAGCATTCAGGAGAAGATTGAGCAGGACTTGCTTGATTTGCTGCCGGTCCAGCATGACACGAGGCAGGTCGGGCGCCAGCTCTTTTTCAATCTTGATCCCCTGACGGTCGGCCTTGACATCGATGAAATGCAAGCATGAGGCGACAATGTCGTTGAAATCCTCGTCCGTCAACTTTGGTTCCATGTATCGCGCATAGTCGAGAATTTCCTGAATCAGCCGTTCGATACGATATACATCGTCGAGGACCATTTTGCTGAATCCATCAATAAACTGAGGATCATCTTTTCGTTGCGGGGCCAATTGGATAAACGTTTTGATCGACGTGAGGGGGTTTCGAATTTCATGGGCAAAGCCGCCGGCGATTGTCTCAAGGGATTTCAGGCGATCCGTGCGTTTCATGAGCATATGTGAGCGGTGGAGGTCCTCGTACAGCACAATAGTGTCTAGAGCATTTGTGGCGATTTGAGCGAGTGCGGCGAGTACGGATTTTGTCAGTGCATTTTCTTCAGCGATAGGTTGTGCTATGCCGAGGAGCGAGAAGGCGATGAGGCGGTTTTTTATGAAGTGCGGCACGAGGCGTGTGACCTGCAAGGCTTCCATCGCCGCGTGTACGCTGGTTCCGGCATCGATTTCTTGGAGGTCTCCAGCTAAATCGTCCCGCGTGATAATCCGGTTTATTGACAGTATGTGGTGGGGTAAAGGATGGCTCACAGCCAGCATAGGGGGGATCAGCGCGAGGGCGATCGGACCAACCGTGCTGACTCGGCGATAACATTCGTGTTCGCGATCTAGCAGGAACAGTGTCCCATGGGTCGTGGCGCCTGCGTGGCAGAGCTCTTGAATAATCCGATTCCCAATCGCTGTTAGGTCGGTCATCGTACCTAATTCTGCTGAAAACCGTGTCACAACGTCCAATAGCTCGCTAGTGGAAGGCGGCAAGATGTCGGTATGTGATGAGGGTAATGCCATAACAAACATAGTGTGCAACGGTGTTATGCAGTCTACCGGACGCAATGCCGACGGAGCATGAAATACATATGTGTTCAAAGATGTACGGGAAGTATACACGGCCAGAGTAGGTTCAGCTAGAAGATTTTCTTTTCGAAGATGGCAAAGAGGATATGTTAATTGAGGATTACGAATGATGTGGGGTACGGAGGGTTTCAGCTTATTGGAGGCGCGAGGGGGCATTCGAATCCTCACGTATGGGTGATGATAGCGGTAGGGGCCCAGGATGCGGGCGAATGCGGCGACGGATGGTGCGAAGCGTTATTTGAGCGCGAGCGGCGAAGGGGACGTCGAAGGACAGGCGCCGGGGGTCATATACAATAAATAGTTCCCCATCCCATGTTGGGCGTCTTTTTTCTGTAACGGATGATGATGGACCATGACCATTTCATAATCATCCGCCTTCGTCACAGGAAATCCCTGACTGTCCTGATAGACTTGATGCGGTTGAAACTGGAGAAAGGTTCCGTCTTTGTCGACATCGGGAACCGTTCGCAGCAAAGTCTGCTTTCTGGTCATATTGTCCAGCCCGATCATGAGGAGTTCGTCATGGCCATGGGGATAGGCGAACTTCACACAGCCATCCATTGAGAATTTGAGCGGCTCCCGGTGGACCTGGACTCCGGAGTTAATTTCAATTCCTTCGTCGGTCTGGTTCGGGCCGCGCTGAGAGAACTTGCTGAAGCACACGATGTTGACTCCCACTTGGTATACATCCATTTCCTTGACCGGTGCGCCCTCAGGCGCCATGTACATGGTGAACGTTGCCATGACATCTTTGGTGACCGGCGCTTTATGATAAAACGCGACGATCGACATCAGGTGGTCACTCTTGGCAAGCTTGACTCCATAGCCTTCGGGGAAACGCGTCTCGGTCATCTCCAGCCCTGCTCCTGCAAAGAACAACGGCTCACCGTCGCATGAGACGCTCGGCTTGCTGTTGTTGAGCATCAAGATGTGATGGAGATAGTTCTTGGGGAGGGGCTTCCCTTCTTTGGTGAAGACAGCGGTTTTATACCCCACCATATACATATCCTTAGGAAGCTGAAAACTATGCTTGGGCATCGACGCAGCCAGATCTCCTTCGTGAGCGGCTGGGAGATCGATGGGACCGAATGTGAGTGTGACGACATTTCCTTGAAATGAGACGGTCGTCTCCGTTTGATTTTTGAGTGTCGGAACAGCATGGTGATCGTGACCGCCGTCTGCGAACACAGGGGTTGCTAGACAGATGCCGGCGAGTAATGTGAGGAGTATCTGACGCATAAAACCTCCCAAGAATAAAAAGTGGTCACGTGAAGATGCGGCCCGCCGGTTGTATACGTCTGTGTGATAGACAGATCATCGTGCAGATAGTGGTGGAGTCAAACGTTTCCAGAGATAGGTTCCGCCGTGTTCACGAGGAGGAATATTCTTTTGGGTGCCGACGCGCGAATACCACCACACGCCTTTGGCTTGGGTTCCATCGTCTGAGAGGAGGAGCTCAAATCCTCCTTCGCGGTCGTTGCCAGGCTGTTGCCAGGTGCCTTGCCAGAGACGGTCCGTAAATTTCGTGGTCACAAATTGTCCACCGTGCTGTGTATAGGGACCGTTGCCGGCTTTGTCGAGGGTGGCCCGGTAGCGTTTGTCGTCCTCGACTTCCAGAATGTCCCATTCCCCGCTCAAGTCAAGGACGGCGGGTTGGCCACTTAATGAAGCCACGGTGCGTGGTGCAGCGGCGTTTGTCCGATCATCGACAGGCATCGCATCGCTAATACTGCGGAAGGATTCATGCCAAGATAACAGGGCCCACCGGCCATTTCGACGTTCAAGCACGCCGGTTTCTCGTAGTGGCATGACGGCGCGTTGTTGGTCCGGTCCTTGACTGAGGACACGCACATAGTCTAGCTCCATGGTGTACCACCCAATATCTCCCTTCGACCACACCTTGAGCTCAGAAATGGGAAGGTCGAGCGCAGCAACTTTCGCAAACTCCTCCTTGATATCCCGTTCTAGGTTAGACCATCCCACGTACTTTCGGCCTCCGATGGAATAGCTGGTGATATCGGCGTCGTGGGCCATCAGCTTGGACATGGTGGAGAAATCTTTTTCCGCATTGGCTCGCACGAGGGCGCGAACTGTGGCTTCGAGTTCGGTGTTCTCTGCGGGCGCACTCATCGCTGCGGGGATCCAGCAGGTTCCTCCGATGAGCAGAAGCACAATGAGTCGAAACAGTACGAGAACACGCATGATAATCTCCGGCCTGGTTCACAAGGGAAATGGGAGGAAAGACTGCCTGGCTGGAACCTGAGGCTACAGGGCTGAGGGAGCCTTGTCAATGACTAAACTGCCGTGACAGCCGACGGTCCCCACGCCACGACGATCACGGTCACATTATCTTCTCCCCCTCTGTTCAGCGCCTCCTCGATCAGATCATGGCAGGCTCGGTGGGGATCGTCGCTCGCGCGCGCGAGTATCGCCGCGATGACCGCGTCTTCTAACATTTTCGTGAGTCCGTCGCTACAGAGTACAAACAGATCTTGAGGGGTGACTGGTATCGAAGTCAGTTCCGGTTGCATATCGCGACCCATCCCCAAACCGTTGGTCAAGACATGGCGTTCAGGATGTATGAGCGCGGTGGCTTCATCGATCAAGCCGCGCTGCACAAGTTGTTGAACGAGGGTGTGATCGCGCGTCAATTGTGTGAGCTGCCCTGCCCGATAGCGATACGCTCGACTATCGCCCAAGTGGGCAATATGGGCGACCGGCATCGGTGTCGGCGTGATGGCCAAGGCGACAAAGGTTGTGCCCATCCCTCTCAAGGAGGGCTTTCCCAGCATGAGATCATGGATTCGCCGGTTGGCGCTCGTCACGACGTCTGTCATGAACTCGGCGGCACTGCTTGGGTGCTCGTGGAGCGATGATGCTCGCGCTCGTGCCCGCTGTGTGGCCACGGCCACGGCGGTTTGGGCTGCGACATCTCCTGCCGGGTGCCCACCCATTCCGTCTGCTACCATCCAGACGCCACAGTCATCCAGGAGGGCCAATGCATCCTGGTTCGACGCACGAACATATCCAGTCTCAGTTCGTCCGACCCCGGTCCATCGCTGGGGTTGGGTCACGGCGCGACCTCAATCGGTTTTTGGTAGCGGGTAGGTGAACATGCTATAGAAGATGGGCCGAATTGGACGACCATCTGCTCATAGAGCCGTGCAGCGAGCGGTTCAAGGTTTTGAGTATCTGCTGCGTTATACCTCAGTAACAGATCGCGTGCGGCCTCGTTTCCTGCGCACCACTGGTGCCAGAGGCGGACGGCTTCCCATCCATCGAGTCCTATCACATCGGTTTCGCGAGTAATGTGCATGTCTTGTTCAATGCGTTTCAGTCCGCCCTGCAAGCCGAGTCTGCGCGCCGCGAAGCAGAGATCGAAATGCGGTTTTTTAAAATTCAATCGGGGGAATTTTGCCTGCAAGTAGGGAATATCAAACCCGCTGCCGAAGAATGTAATGAAGAGGTCTGTCTGTTCCAGTTCTGCGTGCAATCGGTCCTCGGTTAACGTTTCCCCTCGAACGAGGCTGGTCATATGACCGTTTCGATAGAGTCCGACCACCGTGACATGTCCCTCGCGCGAGGACATCCCTGTCGTTTCAATGTCCAGATAGAGCGTGCGGGGGAGAAATGTTTCGAAGAGGCGCCAGTGCTCTCGACTTTTCAAGCAGGCGCCGAAGAAGTGCGCGTCACCTTCTTCCAGACGCGATTGGGCCGTAACAAGCTCGCGGTCGTACCACTCTTTTCTCGTTGAGGCGATGCCGGGGAGGGCTGGAGATCGGATGAACGACGCCCAATCGAGAATGCCCTCTTGCCAGAGACGGCGTTCGGAATGTTGGCCGATACCCTTGAGAAGCACGAAGGATGATTCGAGCATATGATCGGGGGATTGTAGCCTTGATTTCACCGAAGAAACAAGCTAAAGTCCGCGTCCTGAAAGGGTTTTCACTTGATGGCCACCGGGCGGGCCGACTCGAGCACCATGGCTGATTTTCCCCATAAAGTTCGCATCACCGTCGGATCTGTGCAGCTTGATGCGGAACTCAAGTCGACAAAGACGGCGCAGGAAGTCTATGCGGCCTTACCCGTTGAATGCCCGGTCAATACGTGGGGCGAAGAATTCTATTTTAAGCTGGCCGGGGTGAAAGACCATCGCGAGACCGCAACGAATCAGGTCAAAGTCGGCGATGTGGCGTTCTGGGGGGCTGGACAGGTCCTGGCTATTTTCTTCGGTCGCACACCGATGAGCATGGGGCAGGATCCCGTTCCGGCCGACCGTGTCAATATCATTGGCCGCATTCTCGGGGATGCCTCGGTACTGCGGCGAGTGATGGATGTACCGACCATTCGAATCGACAAGATATAGCAGGATGTTGAAAAAGACCGCCAGCTTCGTTCTCGCATCGCTT
>JBBRRN010000048.1:0-13263 GCA_038200685.1 Nitrospirales bacterium | reverse complement strand
TGTTGTATAACGTCGCATCGGCAGGGTCTCAAGCCTATTTGTCTTTAGCCAAGGAGTTTATGATTCATGGAGAAGAAAGCGCTCGGTAGAGGACTCGACGCACTACTGCCTGTTACCAAGACCGTTACGACGTCTGAATTGTCAGAGGTCCAACAGCTGCGTATCGATGCGATCGTGCCCAATCGATATCAGCCAAGGCAAACGTTTTCTCCTCAGGAACTAGCAGAGCTTACGGCTTCATTGAAAGAGAGTGGGTTGCTGCAGCCGATTTTAGTGCGCCGCAAGGGTGACGGAATCTACGAGCTCATATCTGGCGAGCGACGTTGGCGTGCGGCCAAAGATGCAGGCCTGAAGACAATTCACGCCGTCATTCGGAATTGTGGAGATGAAGAGTCTGTCGTATTGGCACTGGTGGAAAATCTTCAACGAACAGATCTCAATCCTATGGAAATGGCGAGGGCCTACCACCGGATGATGAACGAATTTGGACTCACTCAGGACATAATTGCACGGCGAGTGGGATGTGAGCGATCATCGATCGCCAATGTCGTACGGCTCACACAGCTTCCCGTAGAGGTCCAACAGCTGATTGAATCGAACCAGCTCTCTATGGGACATGCTAAAGTGATTCTCGGTCTTCCGAGCCAAACTGAACAGATTAAAGTCGCTCAGCTTGTGGTGGTACAAACCCTATCGGTGAGAGAAACAGAAAAACTTATAGAATCTTCACTGGTTACAAAGAAGCGAGGGACAAAGGAATTACGGCGAACACCCTGGTCTGATGTTGAAGAACGATTACAAAAACGATTGGGTACCAAAGTCATGATTCAAAAAGGTAGACGTGGAGGAAAAATCATCATTCATTATTTCTCTCCCCCTGAACTCGACGGAATTCTCGAGACTCTTTTAAATTAATCCCCACCTTACTTCTTCGTCAAATCTGTCATGAGAGATAGAGGCATACTTGTTGCTTCTACGTATACGCGACCGTATTCATTCTGACTGACTATTTCCCCATCAATAAATACATCACAGCTTTACAGTTGCGCTGGAATAGTGGGATCACCAACTCGAGGAGGCGAGTTCATGTGGGGGCAGGAGAAAAAAGTGGGGACGAGCTCAAATGAGCAGGAAGGTAAAGAGGTCGTTATGGTTGCTTCCAACTCAACAAATACCGATGGGACCGGAGATATTAGTGCCTTTGTAGGGAAAGGGGTCGAGTTTAAGGGCACGATTTCCTACAGCGGTACGGTGAGAATTGACGGATATCTCGACGGAGAAATTCATACGGATGGCGTGCTGCTGATTGGAGAAGAGGCCGTTATCCAGGCAAAAATTACCGCAGGAACCATTGTGTGCAAAGGGAAAATTACCGGGGACGTCGTGGCAAAAGAGTGTGTCAAGCTCCGGACTCCGGCCATCATGAACGGAAGTATCAAGGCACCGATTCTTTCAATGGAGGATGGCGTGCTCTTCAACGGGGCGCTTGAAATGGCGCACAGCGTGCGCGAGCTTCCTCGTGACACCACGCTCCAACCCGTCGGAATGATCGCGCCACCCGGCATTAAACGAGTCAACGGGTAGAGAGAAATTAATATTTAGGTATTTTACCTGACAATTTCAGCATGACGACAGATCATGCGTGTGCAGGAAGACTCTGAGGAGGCGATCATGTGGGCAATGAAAGAACGGGGCCAGCAAGTCGATCAGAACAGCGAGAGCTTCACGTTTCTGGGGAAAGGCACAGACTTCAAAGGCGTCGTGAGTTTTGGTGGCACCATTCGAATTGACGGGCGTGTCGAAGGCGAGATACATACGACCGGAACGCTCATCGTCGGGGAGCATGCAATGATCCAAGGCATCGTGTCAGTTGGGGTGCTCATGAATAGCGGCAAGATTCATGGCACCATTACGGCCGTTGAAAAGATTCAGATCCTGAAGCCCGGTGTTCTTGTCGGCGATATTCGGACCCCAGTCATCGCAATCGAAGAAGGTTCTCGCTTCCATGGCATGTGCGATATGGGCGCTCACCTTGGGAGTGGCGAACGCGCCCTCTCGCTCGACATGGCTCCCGGCCTTGTGGCAACCGCCCAATAGCTGTAGGGAATAGCTTCACGACCCGCATTGTTCACGAGGGTGTGTGAATAATGCGGGCTAGCCCTTTTCCTATCTCCCCAGTACAATAGCCACCCTATGGCTCGACCTACCGTTCTTCTTGGCATGAGTGGTGGAGTGGACAGCTCTGTCGCCGCAGCGCTTCTGGTTCGCCAGGGCTACGACGTTCAGGGAGTCACGCTTCAGGTGTGGGAGCACGAAGACGAAACAGTCGCGGTCTCTAAGCGGTGGGAAGAGCGTGGGTGTTGCAAAGTCGGCATTGCCAAATATGTGGCTCAGACATTGAAAATCCCGCATGAAGTGATCGACACCAGAGAAACCTTTCGCGCCAGCGTGATCGACGACTTTATTGCCGGCTATCTCGAAGGCACCACACCCAATCCCTGTGTCCGGTGCAATGAGCGCGTGAAGCTACGGAGCCTCGTGGAACTGGCGGACGAACGGGGGATCGATTTTGTCGCCACAGGCCACTATGTTCGAATCGGTCAATCCGAAGGAACACCAACTCTGCACCGAGCAGCCGATCCCAAGAAAGATCAAAGCTATTTCCTCTATCGTCTTCGTCAGTCCTGGCTCGCTCGCCTTCTCTTTCCTGTGGGGGGCATGCAGAAGACGAACGTATGGAAGGAAGCAGACGCCTTGGGCCTTCCCGCGGACGAATTAAAGGAAAGCCAGGAAATCTGCTTCGTGAGCCACGGCGATTATCGAACCTTCATCGAGAAGGAAGCGCCTGCCGCCAAGAAACCTGGGGCATTTGTGGATGGTGAAGGGCGCTATTTAGGGGGCCACGAAGGCATCGCGTTCTATACGCCTGGGCAACGTCGGGGGCTCGGTATTGCGACCGGCCGAAGGCTCTATGTTCAGGAAGTACAACCGGATACCAATACGGTTGTCCTGGGACCAGAGGAATCTTTGCGTCGCAGCCAATGCGATGTAGCCGACCTGAACCTCTTTGACTCTTCACTCCTTATTGGAGCGACCGATGTCGCGGTCAAAGTCCGGTATGCCACGCCCGCCGTGCCAGCTACCATCCAGTCTCGTTCAGATGCCACCCTTCGCATTCTCTTCCATGAGCCACAGCGCGCATTGAGTCCGGGGCAATCAGCGGTGTTCTATCGAAACGATCGCGTACTGGGCGGCGGCATCATCCAATCACTCTAGCTTCGTCATCATCCATACCGTCCATATTGACAGCCCTCGCTCCTCAATGCTAATTTTGGTCGCCGCTTTTCGTGCGAGCCACGAAGGCTTACCCCTTTATCTAAAAAAAGAGTGAACGGACCGGTATCGTGATTAAGACAGCAGTGGCGCGACGTTATGCGCAGGCGTTATTCGAGCTACTCGACGTATCCGGCATCGAACCAACCCGTGTGGCCTTAACGGGGCTCGGGCAAGCGATCAAGGATTCGGTCGACCTCCGCCATGTCGTGGCCTCACCAGTGTTTGGCGCCGAAGACAAAATCGCCGTCCTTACAGAGCTGGGTTCACGATTGGGGTGTCCTCCTATCGGAAAAACCTTTCTCGAACAGTTAGTCAAAAAAAATCGCGTCGGCTTTCTTCCTGAAATTGCCGAGGCGTTCGCGAAACTTGCCGATGCATTGAAAGGCACTCAGCCGGTCACCGTCTTCTCCGCAACGGCGATACCCCCAGGCGAGCAAGACCAAATCAGCAATCGCTTGCGCACAGTGCTCAAGCGCCAAGTCGAAGTCACCTTTCACACGGATGCCCGCTATATCGCCGGCATGCAAATCCGTCTCGGCAGCACGGTGGTCGATAGCACCGTGCTAGGCCGGTTACAAGCGATGCAGAGTTTGTTGACGAAGGAGTAGCTATGCAGATTAAGGCAGAAGAAATCAGCTCGATTATCAAAGAGAAAATCAAAGGCTTCGACAAACAAGTCGATGTCAAGGAAACCGGTTCCGTCATCCAGGTTGGAGATGGGATTGCCAAGATCTATGGCCTCGACGGCGCCATGGCCGGTGAAATGCTCGAATTCCCCGGCGGCCTCTACGGGATCGCCCTGAATCTTGAAGAAGACAACGTCGGCGCCGTCCTCATGGGCGATGACGTGGGAGTCAAAGAAGGCGATCCGGTCAAGCGCACAGGGCGGATTGCGGAGGTTCCAGTCGGCGAAGCGTTGATCGGCCGGGTCGTGGACGCGATCGGGCAGCCTATCGATGGGAAGGGTCCCATCAAGTCGACGCTCACGTCCCGCATTGAGGTTGTGGCGCCCGGGGTGAATACACGCCAGTCGGTGCGCGAACCCTTGCAAACGGGTATCAAAGCCATCGACGCCATGATCCCCATCGGCCGTGGCCAACGTGAGCTGATCATCGGCGACCGGCAGACCGGCAAGACCGCCATTGCCGTCGATACCATTATCAATCAAAAGGGCCTGAACGTCTTTTGCATCTATGTTGCCATCGGCCAGAAACGTTCCACCGTAGCCCGCGTCGTCAAGACACTTGAAGAAAACCACGCGATGGAGTACAGCATCGTGGTGGCCGCCACCGCGAGCGATGCGGCGCCCATGCAGTACCTCGCGCCTTTCTCCGGCGCTGCCATCGGCGAGTACTTCAGGGATAACGGCAAACATGCCTTGATCGTCTACGATGACCTCTCCAAACACGCCGTCGCCTATCGCCAGCTGTCTCTCTTGCTCCGCCGCCCACCGGGCCGCGAAGCCTATCCTGGCGACGTATTTTATCTGCACTCCCGGTTGTTAGAACGTGCGGCGAAGCTCAGCGACAAGCTCGGGGGAGGAAGCCTCACCGCACTGCCTATCATTGAAACACAAGCCGGCGACGTGTCCGCGTATATCCCGACCAACGTCATCTCGATTACTGACGGACAGATCTATCTCGGTAGCGATCTGTTCTACTCCGGTATTCGTCCGGCGATTAACGTGGGATTGTCGGTCTCTCGGGTCGGCGGCTCGGCGCAGATCAAGACCATGAAGCAGGTGGCCGGTACCCTCCGACTCGACCTCGCACAATACCGCGAAATGGCCGCGTTCTCGCAGTTCGGGAGCGAACTCGACAAAGCGACGCAGATGCAGCTTGCGCGCGGCGTTCGGATGGTGGAATTGCTCAAACAGGGGCAATACAAACCGATGCCGGTCGCCGATCAAGTGCTGTCGATTTACGCCGGCGTTAACGGATACCTCGACGACGTCCCAGTCGACAAAATCCAACAGTTTGAAGCCGACCTGCTGCACTATGTGCAACAGCAGCATCCGGAGCTAAAAAAAGAAATCGCGAGCATTGGGAAAATCGATGACAAGGTTTCTGGAAGACTCAAAGAGATCATTGCGACCTTTAAACAAAAGATGGGATATGGCGCCAAGTAGGTAGGCGAAGAACGCAGAACCGAACGCCGATAGCAAAGAAATCTAGATATGCCCAGCTTACAGAGTCTACGCCGGAAAATTGCGGCGTTTAAGAATACACAGAAGATCACCAAGGCCATGAAGATGGTGGCCGCAGCAAAGCTGAAACGGGCGCAAGACCGTATTCTGGCGGCTCGCCCCTACGCCCTCAAGATGCGGGGTGTCGTCAGCAACTTGAGTCAACGCGTGAATCGGGCCTCCCATCCCCTCCTGCAGAAGCGCGAAGGGAAGAGGGTCGAGGTGCTCGTCGTCACCAGTGATCGCGGGTTGTGCGGCGGGTTTAACGGCAATATCGTACGGAAGAGCTCGGAGTTTGTACGACAATGCGAAGCCCAGGGCCTTCAAGTAAGCTTGAGCATCGTGGGGCGCAAAGGCCGCGACTATTTTCGTCGCCGTACCTGGCCGATCAGGCAAGAGTGGACCGGCATCTTCGATAAGCTCACGTTCGAACAC
The DNA here is from genome assembly GCA_038200685.1 of Nitrospirales bacterium. Taxonomy (GTDB): domain Bacteria; phylum Nitrospirota; class Nitrospiria; order Nitrospirales; family Nitrospiraceae; genus Palsa-1315. The sequence continues at coordinate 7,307 of JBBRRN010000048.1, read as the reverse complement.
GCCATCGATATCGGCGGCGATCTAACCGACCACTTCGTCAAGGGATCGTTCGACGAACTCCACATTGTCTATAACGAGTTCAAGTCAGCCATTCAACAGCGCGTGATCGTGGAGAAACTATTCCCTGTCGATGCCGCAGCCGAGTTCGGAACAGTACAAGCAGAAGGCACGACTGGTGGAAGCTACCTCTATGAACCGGACGAAGCCGAACTCTTAAACGTATTCATCCCCAAACATTTCCAGACGCAGACGTTTCGCATCTTACTGGAGTCAGCCGCAGCGGAACATGGCGCCAGAATGGCAGCGATGGACGGTGCAACCAGGAACGCAGGACAATTGATCAAAAAAGTGACCTTGCATTACAACAAGACCAGGCAGACCGCCATTACCAAAGAACTGATGGACATCGTCGGCGGCGCAGAGGCGCTAAAGTAGATTGGACGTTTTGGGTACTGCGTTCTGAGTAATAACGCCACCAGAACCTACAACTCAGACCTCATGACTCAGATTACAGAACTGGCAAGAGAAGGAGCGTTATGAGCACAGGAAGAGTGATTCAAGTTATCGGGCCAGTGGTGGACGTCGAGTTTCCTCCCGGCCAGCTGCCGAATATTTACAACGCGCTCAAAGTGATTCAGGAAGAGAATACGGCTGCCGGCACGCCGGCTGTCCGCATCACGCTTGAAGTCGCGCTACACCTCGGTGAAAACCGTATCCGCAGCATCGCGATGTCCACAACCGACGGTCTCACGCGCGGGATGGATGTGAACGACACGGGGGCACCGATCTCTGTGCCGGTCGGCCGCGAGACATTGGGAAGACTGATCAACGTGTTGGGCGAGCCGGTCGACGAAAAAGGCCCTATCAAAACCACGAAGACGTATCCCATTCACCGGCCTGCGCCGAGGCTCGAAGATCAGGACACCAAGACCGAAGTGCTCGAAACCGGCATCAAAGTCATCGATCTGCTCGAGCCCTACAGCAAAGGCGGTAAGGTCGGCCTCTTCGGCGGTGCCGGAGTCGGAAAGACCGTCATCATCATGGAGCTCATCAATAACATCGCCTTGCACCACGGTGGATTTTCTGTGTTCGCCGGTGTCGGCGAGCGGACCCGTGAAGGCAACGACCTCTGGCACGAAATGCAGGAGTCGAAGGTCATCGACCCGGATGATTTCACCAAGTCGAAAGTTTCGCTGATCTACGGCCAGATGAACGAGCCGCCCGGAGCCCGTCTGCGCGTCGCCTTGACCGGACTGTCCGTCGCCGAATATTTCCGCGACGAAGAGAACCAGGACGTGCTGCTCTTCGTGGACAATATCTTCCGGTTTACCCAGGCAGGTTCGGAAGTGTCTGCCTTGCTCGGTCGTATGCCGTCGGCCGTCGGCTATCAGCCCACCCTCTCAACCGAGATGGGCCAACTGCAAGAACGCATCACCTCCACCAAGCGTGGATCGATTACGTCGGTGCAAGCCATCTACGTGCCGGCTGACGACCTGACCGACCCGGCTCCGGCCACCGCATTTGCGCACTTGGACGCGACGACAACGTTGTCTCGACAACTGGCTGAGTTGGGGATTTATCCGGCGGTCGATCCGCTCGATTCCACCTCGCGTATTCTCGATCCGCAAGTCATCGGTGAAGAGCACTACAAGGTCGCTCGCGGCATACAGTCTGTATTGCAGCGGTATAAAGACCTCCAAGATATTATCGCCATTCTCGGCATGGACGAATTGTCCGAAGACGATAAAATGGCCGTGGCCCGCGCGCGAAAGATTCAGCGCTTCTTGTCACAGCCGTTCCACGTCGCCGAAGCCTTCACCGGTTCGCCCGGTAAGTATGTGAAGCTCAAAGACACGGTGCGAAGTTTTAAGGAAATTCTCGCCGGCAAGTACGATCACCTCCCGGAGCAGGCGTTCTACATGGTCGGCCCGATCGAGGAAGTGATTGCGAAGGCGGAAAAAATGGGAGTGAAGGTATAAACAGGCGGGCGCTCTTGTGCTCGCAGACCGCGCACGATGAAACAGTGCTCGGTCGATGCGCGCACGTCAGAGCATCCCGCCTGCTTATACCTTTTGATGAGCGTGTAGGAGAGATATGGCTGGAAAGTTATTGTTAGAGGTTGTGACGCCGGAGAAGTTACTCTTGAGCCAGCAGGTCGATGAGGTCATCGCCCCAGGCTCAGAGGGTGAGTTCGGTGTGTTGCCGGGACACACTCATTTCCTGTCCACGTTGCGCATCGGCGAGTTGCGCTATCGCGTCGGGGATCTGACCAGCCACATGGCGGTCCTTTGGGGCTATGCAGAAGTCACACCAACCAAAGTGACGATCATGGCCGAGATCGCCGAGAAGGCCGAAGACATCGACGTGGGTCGCGCTCAAGCTGCCGTTGAGAAAGCCGAGCAGCGTCTCAAGGCCGGCGGCCTACCGTCCGAAGTCAAAGAAGCTGAAATCAGCCTAGAAAAAGCCCGCCTCCGAAAAAAGATCGCCGACCGCGCCCGCAAGACCGGCCACACCTGATCTTGTATCATCCTCACTCGGCCAGCATGTCGAATGGCGCCTCTGCTGACTCTTAGACCCAGAGCAAAGAAGGGAATGGGCGAGAGCATGACGGGCAAGGTCACGCCATGACCCCGGTATCTCTTGCTGCATAATCAGCCATCACGGCATAAGCCGCCTTCCGGCCAGACAGCAGCGCCCCATCAAAGGTTCCGGACTCTCGATAATCGCCGCATAGGTACAAGCCCGAGGTCAGTCGTGGAGACACCACTCCATCGTGCGCATCCAGCAAATCAACCGGAGGTAAGCGTTGCGGATTCGATCGGTTCGGAGATGTCGCCATGCGTCAACGCCAGGGCCGAACCAAGCGTGGAGAAATGTTCATACCGATTGAGGGAGATCGCCAGCTAGTATGTTCAGCCGATCGGAAGGCTGACGGAGACCAAGGCTCGTCCCGGTGGCACATAGGAGGGAGACACTCCGCTCAACACGCACAGAGTCCGGACCGGACCTTCTGCGTCACCGTTCAGTACTAACCAGGGACCGCGTATCGGAGGAGCGGGCGCATCAAAATACAGGCAGGTCGACTCTCGTGACGCACCAAGTGGCGAGCGCTCGCCTCGCAGTCCGGCTGCGGTCGCATAATCGGTGGCCATGACTTGGGCGTCACCGGCGAGACGTTCACCAGATTCCAGCACAATGCTGTCCCCTTCAATGTGGTTCACAGCTGCCCTCAATCGAATCGTCTCCACCGGCAACGCGGTGGCAAGTTGCTGGGCAATCGCCCCCATCCCGTCTCGCGGGAGTGCCACTGCCCACGGGAGAAGGCGGCCCAGACCAATTCAAAATCCAACCGGGCGTCGACAGCGTTTGTTCCAGAAATACCCCGCCGAGAAAGGGGCGGAAGAAGCGAGCCTGCATTTCTTCCGAAAAGCCATACGCAGGCAACACATCCCGTGTCGAGCGGGATGAGCCTCCAACCTTCGAACAGAGGCGATGCCCCAATGCGTCTCGTCCAAGTCCAAGCATCCTGAACTTGTCGGCGAACGACCCAATGGGGCTGAGAAGCGCCCGCACGAGGCCTTGAGGCCTGCGAAGAGGATCACTCATCAAATGAACTGGCCGGCGTAGCGAACGAGCGCACCGGGATAGAAGGGCTTCAGCTCCAGCGAGGGATAGTCCAGTGTCGTGCGCGCTTCCGGGTATCCGCTCAGGAAGACCTGAAACCCGCGATCAAGCTGGAATCCCTCAACGCGATCAGTGCGGACTCGTCCGCCCACATCGTCAGAACCCTCAAGAACCGTGCATCTGATGCCAGACTGCGTCAAGCGACGCGCACAGGCAAGACCCGCGAGCCCAGCGTCAATGATCAACACTCGAGAAGCGGTAGACATCATCACATGATTGTGGTGGGGAAAATGCTGAAATGGAATCATGTGAGACAGATCGGCACCGCACGTGCCATCAGCCTACTCCTCGCCGCCGGAAGAAAAGCGCCAGCGGTTCACCTCAACCGAGTGGTAAAGCGGGGGCACCCAGCCAGGAACCGGTGGACAATGCGGCGAGAATAGATCTCGAAACCATTTGATTTTTCACCATTATTCTGAGACCTTGATTTATTGCGGGAAGACGGCACGATCTGCGCAATCCGTCCTCGTTGCGCACATCACTCACCGGCTGATCGTACTCGAACGACTGAACCGTCACCGGCTGCTGCCAGCAATTCCAAAGATTGTGGTAACGGGACAAGATCCTGCAGTAGCGGTGTAACAGGCCCGGGAGTATGGAGCGATCGCGGTTCTCCGGAATGCCCATGAAGGCGAACGAATTGATCGCGACCATCCGAGGAATTCTTGGTACGCAAGAGTCATCGATAGAGACAAGGAGATAGCATGGCCGGGTTCATCTTGCGGAAGGGTCAACGGCTCAAGACATTTGCAACCATGCGCTACTTTGGGGACGGGGTTGCTGGTGAAGGAATCATCAAAGACCTTTCGCTGAACGGGAGTTACATTACCGGGAATAGGCCGGTCTCCATCGGGATGGTGCTCGCCCTGCATATTTATGTGCCGGGAGACCCGGAGCTGTTGTTGATCGATCGCGCCACCGTGAAATGGGTCAAGCGGGCTGATTTCGGGGTGGACTTCGACACACACGAGCTGAAGGTGGCCAAGCATATCACACGGGTCATCTCCACGCTGGTCAAGACACAACATGGCTCATCCCGTGATGAATAAGAAAATCTGGCAGGTGTATTGCCTCACTTGAATGTGGAAAGGTCGGCTCAAGTCTCGATAGGAGCCTCTCCGACATTGCCTACGTGACGACACGCAGGCGATGCGGCCAGATGCATCGCACCAACATCGCCAGCGTCAGGTCGTTGCTCCCCTTGCTCCAGCGTGGCCGCATAGACGCGGACCAACCCGGTCTTCACCGCGAGCTCTACTGCATTGGACCACGGCGGGTTCGCAGCCGATGGACCTGTTGGCCGAATCGCTGAATTGTACGCATGGCACCTTAAAGAGGCTGAGTCTACACCTGTTGCAACCGTAAGTGCCGGGGTCCCGGCCTAACGAATAGCGTTTATGCTTTCCTCATTCATCGCCTTCTTCTCATCATGCTTGGCGGGTTTCACAGCGGAACTTTTCTTGCCCGCCTCCTGCTTTTCAGCAGGAGGAGGGCTGGCAGTCACGCAGCCGGTCACCGTGAGCAAGAACATGGAAAACACTACCGCCGTTACTATAGACATGGGACCTCCTTGATCATGAGCATTCTTGGCGTACCGAAATAATCTCATCCCAAAATTGCTGAACACTCTTTGTCCTATGCAGCCCAGGGCAAAGGAAGTGCGCATCAGGTCACATTCTCTGAAGTGTGCCGACCAAGGTCATTGGAAATCAAGCGGAATTGTTCAAGTGCGGCTTCTAAGTCGTCGACGATTTCTTGGGCGATGATGTCGGGGTTGGGAAGATTGGCGTAGTCTTCGAGGGAATCGTCTTTGAGCCAGAAGATGTCGAGGCTGGCTTTGTCGCGAGCGATGAGTTCGTCGTAGTCGTATGCGCGCCAGCGTCCATCTGGTTTCTTGTCGGACCAGGTGGCTTTGCGGGTGTGGCGATTGCCCCCGACACGCTTGTCGGACCGGTCGTGATGGCCGTTGTAGCAGCTCACGAACTCATCGAGGTCTTCGCGCGTGAGCGGATCGGTCTTGAGCGTGAAGTGTTGGTTAGTGCGGAGATCGTAGATCCAGAGTTTCTTGGTCCAGGGGATCTCGCTCGCCGGCTTCTTGTCGAAGAAGAGCACGTTGGCTTTCACGCCCTGCGCATAGAAGAGACCGGTCGGCAGACGCAGGAGCGTGTGTACCTCACACTCGTGCAGGAGCTTACGCCGGACAGTTTCGCCAGCCCCTCCTTCAAAAAGGACGTTATCGGGCACCACGACCGCGGCGCGGCCATTCTGTTTCAGCAGAGTTTTGACGTGTTGGACGAAATTGAGTTGCTTGTTGGAGGTCGTCGTCCAGAAATCGTCACGTTCGACGATGTCCCGTTCCTTGGATACTTGGCCCTCTTCGCCCACGATCGTCGTACTACTCTTCTTCCCGAACGGCGAATTGGTCATCACGATATTGAACCGATCCCCAGGATCAGCGGCCAAGGAATCGACTCCTGACATGATCGGAAGTTCTTTGTCGCCCTCGATCCCGTGGAGCATCAGGTTCATCGCGCAGAGCCTGGCTGTGCTCTGGACCAATTCCCATCCCTTGAACGTGCCTTGCTTGAGCTGTCTCTTTTCGTCCTTCGTCAGGTTGGGATTGTGCTTCACAATGTAGTCGTGTGCGGCCAGAAAAAATCCGCCGGTCCCGCAGGCAGGGTCGCAGATCGTGTCACCAGGCTTCGGGGCGATGGCTTCAACCATCGCCGCAATCAGCGGTCGAGGGGTGAAGTACTGGCCTGCACCGGACTTGGTGTCTTGCGCATTCTTCTCCAGTAAGCCCTCGTAGGCATCACCTTTCACATCGGCACTCATCGTGGACCAATCTTCCTTATCGATGAGATCCACAATCAGCCGCCGAAGTTTCACGGGATCTTGAAACTTGTTCTGGGCCTTCGTGAAGATCAGACCGAGCATGCCCTTCCCTTTGCCGAGCTCTTCCAGGAGGTGGCGGTAGTGGTCGAACAAGTCGTCGCCGTCTCTCTTGAGCAGCCTGGGCCAACTGTACTTGCCGGGAATTTGACTGGGCTGGTTGTATGGGGGCTTCGTCCGCTCATCTGCCATCTTGAGGAACAGCAAATACGTCAACTGCTCAACATAGTCGCCATAGCTCATCCCGTCGTCGCGCAGGACGTTGCAGTAGTTCCAGAGTTTTTGAACGATGGCGGATGGGCTCATAAACCGTGACTGCCGGATTCATGAAGTCGGTTGCTTGCTGGGGTCTGCGCAAACAGTTGCAGGACTCTGCTTCTGAAGTCCTCTCGGAAGAGAATTTCAATACACACAATCTTCCTCTCAAACAGATCGAGGATCAACTGTCCAGAGAAAGGATTCAGAGAGATGCTTTCGTGGTTCGGCCCATAAGCTCCCTTTGGTTTGGGAGCGGTGTAGAGCGTGGCGCAGAAGTCATCGCCACAGCGACACCGGTCAACGAGTCGAAGACGTGGGATTTGTTTAACCAGATCCTTCTCATTGTTTTTCCTGAGAAGACGGGCTAATTCATCCGTAAGGTCCGGCAGAGCATCTTGCAGAAGTGATGACATGGCAGGTGAGTGGATTAATGAGAAGCAAGCTCACGGGCGTGAACAATTTCTCGTTGCCCG
>JBBRRN010000047.1:0-13305 GCA_038200685.1 Nitrospirales bacterium | reverse complement strand
GGCGCCGCCGACCCGACCGAGTTGTCCTGGCTCACTCCCCCCCCACCTGGGGCAGTGTCCCACGCGCGAGAATTGCTCACCAACCTCGGCGCATTCAATCCAGAGGGACGGATCACTGCTCATGGAAGACAGATGGCTGAACTGCCGCTGCATCCGCGTCTTGCGCACATGCTGCTTCAGGCTGTGCCATTACAACTCGACAACCTTGCCTGCACACTTGCCGCCCTGCTCAGTGAACGAGATATTCTTCTAGGCTCCTTCGGTCAGCGAAATGCCGATCTGCGGCTCCGTGTGGATATCTTACGCGGACAGCACGATCATGCAGCCGGTGAAACCATTGATCGTGCTGCGTGCCGGCGAGTTACTCGCACCGCCGACCTCTGGCAACGACAATTTCTGCGATCCACTCGTTCGAACCAGCAGGAGAACCTCGATGAGGTCGGACGCTTGCTCGCACTTGCCTATCCTGATCGCATCGCTCAGCGCCAACGCGGCACTGACGCCCGCTATCTCATGGCCAATGGCCGTGGCGCCCTCTTTGCGAACCCCGATCCACTCGGGTCAGAAGACTATTTGGTCATTGCCAGTCTGGATGGCGGTCAGCAATGGGCCCGAATCGATCTGGCTGCGCCGGTATCACTTCGAGATATTGACACGCAGTATGCTGACCGGATTCAAGCAGTCGATGCAGTCGTGTGGGATGACGCCGCGCACATCGTTCGGGCCACCAGAGAGCGCCGATTCGGTTCGCTCATTCTGGCCGAGCAGGGGCTTTCAAAGCCGGACCCTTCGATGATTTCGGCTGCGTTATTGCAGGGCATTCGCCAGGCGGGACTCGGCACACTGGCCTGGACTCTAGAGCTTCGTCAATGGCGAGCGCGCGTGGCATTCCTACGCCGGATCGAAGGACCGGATTCACGATGGCCCGATCTCTCGGATGATGACTTATTGCGCAAGCTCGACGACTGGCTGGGCCCCTATCTATCGGGACTCACCACGCTCGACCGCGTCACGCGACTCGATCTCACCCAGCCGTTGCATGCACTCCTCTCGTGGGAACAGTCGCGCCAACTTGAACGATGGGCCCCCACCCATCTGACAGTCCCGAGCGGATCGAATGTTCGCGTGGAGTACGAGACGCCAGATCTACCCATCCTGGCAGTGCGGCTGCAAGAGATGTTCGGCTGCAAAGATACGCCCCGTCTCGTCGATGGAAAGATTCCGATCATGCTGCACCTCTTGTCACCGGCGAAGCGCCCAGTGCAGGTCACAAAAGACCTCGCCAGCTTCTGGGCCAACACCTATCAAGAAGTCCGCAAAGAACTTCGCGGCCGCTATCCCAAACACTCCTGGCCCGACGATCCACTCACCGCCCCGCCGACGGCGAAGGCGAAACGACGGACGCAATGATGTTGTGTTTGCGCAGATCGGCTGGCTGGATCACGTCTTACCGAAAGCATGGAGCTGCGCCCTCAATCGGAGGCTGTCCTCGAATGCCTTGGCGTAGACCCTGAACGCGAGCATCTTCAATCCTCGCCCGCCTTTACCCGCACTGCAAAGTTGCGCAATTTGCCGACTCGTGAATGTGGAGAAAAGCAGAATGTCCACATTTTTGTCTCCTGCCTTTCGCCTCAGCCAAGGCAACCTGGTCGTCCTCATTCTCCGTGGAGCAGAGAGTGGGATGGAGCCTGATGATCTTCTGTGCTCGCGCAACGCGCGGTCGCGGACTCCCCTCGTTGGACGCGCGCAGTGAAGATCAATCAGCCCCCATCCCTGAGAGAGAACAAGCAAGCTTTGAGGGCATGGTGCTAGGACGTGCGGAGCTTTGTTTGCTCCCGGAGCGCGCACCCTCAGAAGGGCCTCACTCGACGGCCGCAGTCAAAAGCGCCATACGCCCTTGCTCAGTTCGACTGAAGCATTCGGAGCAAATCGTGGACATAGTTGGCTGGCTCATCCTTGGCGCAAAGGATGTGGTGACTACGGTAATCGCCTGGGGTCGCCTGACTGCTGGGTGACGATGGACTCGGCCAGCTTCGGCCTTGCAGAACGCCTCCAAGTCGTACAAGAACTGCTTTTCCCCTTCGTTCAAATGCGTGGGGATAATTTTGATCAGCGCCTCTTTCCCATCGTCGTGGCTCAAGTGAATGAGAGGCTGATACAGGTGACGGCTTGCCCCAAAAATCTCGAGCTTGTCGAAGGTAAGCGCCTCGAACTCACCTTTTTTGAACTTCTCGCTCAACGTGCGAAGCCGCTGAATGAGCTGTTTCTCGGACTTCTTTACGAGGACCTGATACTCCTTCAGCACCAGATCATCAGACGGTTTCAAAACCTGGTACTCCAAGAACGGCGCTTCAAACTCTCGCTTATAGAATTGATAAAAGCGATCGGCGTATCCCTTGAGCAGGTGGATAGCGATGTCTTGCCAGAGACCACGTTGTTCCAATCCGCGGAAATCTAGGTAGCCTTGCGGGATATACAGCTCGTACCACCACGAGCTTGAAAGCAGGGTATTCAGTTCGTCTGGCCCGAAGATGAGGTTGTAATACGCTTTGTCCCGTTTGTGTCGCTCTAGCTCAAACCACACCGTGTCCCAGGGCATAAAGGCAAGGTGCTCCGGCCGCAACGTTTCCTTGTTCAGCGTCGCGGTAGCACCCCCACCCTGATTGACGAAGGTTTGCCGTTGCAACCGTGGATACCAGTCGGCAATGACCGTGTTGTTCAACTTTCCTTCCAAGCTGATGAGCCGCAACCGAACGGACTTTTTGAAATCAGGCATCTCCGCTTTTGGCCGAATGATGTTCAACTCAAGTTCGTGTCTTTCAAACTCTGGCAGCTTGATCGTGGGCAGGAATATCATCTCCCGCCGCTCGTCCTCACTTACGCCCTCCTCTTCGAGGTACTCTTCGAATTCCTTCATGTAGTCGCTTTTGACCCCAAAGATATTCAGGGTCTCGAGCAGCTCGATGTGTGCAGGATGCGCGTGAGGGGTATCGCCATCCTGAAACTCAAACATATCGATTGCCCCAGTCCGCTTCAACTTGAAACGGTATCCTTTGAGCCGAACTCCTCGCCCAAACAGCTGGACAATCTCGCTCCCTTCCTTTTTGCCCACATTCATGAGGCCCATCGCTGATACCCGCCACGAACTCCAGCCCTCGGTGAACTTTTTCGCGCCCGCCAGCATACGGATGCCACTGCCAGGCTTCTTGATGTCCTCAAACAATGATCCCGAGAACTTGAGTTCATCCACGACGTAATGCTCGTCAGTGCCTTTGCGCTCGGCACACAGGTCGCACAGCTTCTTGGAATCGCCAACTTTCACTACGCCGAACCACGAGTTCTCGCCTACGCGTAGGCCGATCTCGCCTTCGGTTCCTTGTAGGTGAACGATATGCAATTGCCCGCCACTAGGAGCATTGAACACATGCTTTAAGATGTCTGCGAACAGATCAGCAGCATTCTCCGGGTTGAACAACTCCTCGACGTAGGGAAAGAATCGATCGAAGACCCGATGTCCCCCAACGACTAAATCATCTCGGCGCTGGAGCAACTTTTTGAGGCGCAGTTCGGTTTCCGCGCGGTCTGCGATAAACGAAGCCAGAAACTTTAGGATCAACACCAGATCTGTGTCTTCCCGGTCCTGGCGTTGCCCAGTAACCGATCCGCCGACGAAAACCATCAACGGCGCCTCAAGGAGATACGGCACCAACGCGGCACCACCATCACTAAAGCGGTGGCACTGTTGGTAGAAGGAAGGCAAGCATGCGGTCAGATACAGCGGACGAGTCTCTTCTTCGTGCTCTTCCGCAAGGTTCAGGATGTTGAAATCTTTGCCATACCCATCGTTGTAGAAAAACTTGTAGGAGTAGTCGAATAGGATGCACTTCGCATAGGTCTGTGTAAGCGCCTTCTGCTTCGGGCCAGCGGCCGCCTTAATAGCCTGGCCAAACGTCGCAGAATACTCGAAGGAGAACCCATTCGCGCAAAGACGCGCACGCTTGTCCATCCACTCATCGCCGCCAGAACCACGGTGGCCTTCGTCCACGAGCACGAGATTGTTCCCCTCGAACGTATCCACCTCCACGGTTTTCTCGCGGGATGTTTCCCGCAGTTTGTGAACGTCGATGATATCCACTCCACGGCCAGTGAAGAGTGTCGCGCCGTCCTTGTCGTAATACTCGGCCTCGACGCCGGAAAGTTCGAACTCGTCCTTATGTTGCCGTGACAAGCCTTCGTTTGGCGTCAGTAGGATGATCCGGTTTAAGTCTTGTCGTTTCCCCGCTTTGCCCATGTAATGGAGATACTGCCGAATGTGGCAGTGCATGAGCAGCGTCTTCCCGCTTCCCGTTGCCATCCAATACGCCACCTTGTTCAGATCAGATCCGACAAAACGCTCCAGTTGGCTGCGCTTATCTGCTTCCTGATTGAACGCCTCCGCCGCCTGATTCAGTGACGCGAGCATAGCTTCCGGGTCGCGAAAATACCGGTCCAGATACAACTCAGTAAGCAGCAGTCCAAGGTATTGAAAGTACAGCGGGTAGAGCGTCTGGCCCTGCAAGTTGCGCTTCCGCGTGATGTGCTTCCAGTGGCCGACGATATTGCTGTCGTAATCGCGGAGTTGGTCATCGGAGACTGATCGCCCTTGGGTGGGTTTAGGCAGGCGGTCCACAAGTTGCTGGACGAATTTCGAGCTGCCATCCTCTGCCCATCCCTCGAATTCGGGAGCGCGGAGCGTCTCAGACAAACGGTCGAAATCATTGATGCCGAGCTGTTTCAACGCCCAAGGGGCCAGCACCAGTTTGTCAGCAAAGCGAGTGGACATCAGGTCAAGTTTTCAAAGCTTGTGTTGTCGAACATGAGGCGCTGGAAGGATTCCTCGATAAGATGCACTTTGTTGTGTGGGTCATTCAGGGTATGGGCACCGTTCACATAAATGAACTCGAACTCGGTGTCTGCCGGGTTGACGACCATTTTCGTGAGGAATTTGTCGAGCGCGACATTGTTCACTACAAGGTCGGAGGAGAGGGTACGCCAGATAATGAGCGTGCGACCGCCGGCGCGCTTCTCGCCGGTAACTGTGAGGAAGCCCTTGGCCGCATCAATGTGTTTCACCTTCAGGCCGAGTAGCCAGTTGAAGGTTTCCACCAAATCGATGGTGATTTCCTGAGTTTCCCCGGCACTGGAGGTCGCGATGTTCAGCTTGTAGGAGAAGGGATCGCGGAACTCGGCCAGATTGAGCAGACTCTTGCTGCCGGCGCTCTCCACGTCGAGGAAATAGCCGAGCAGATATTCATCCTGAACGGTCTCACCCCCCTTTGCGAGAGCGGCTTCCTGCTCCGGCGCGCGGCGCAGGTTCAGGCTATTGAGCGTATCTTCATAGCCTTCCAGCTGGACGATTTTGAAAGCGTGGGAAGTGCCTGTGTTGCGGACCTTCGGCTTTCCTTCCTTCCAATCAGTGGCATAGACGACCTTCTTCAAGCGCGGAACGATAAGCGTCTCAAAATGCTGGCCCATCTCTGCAACTATATATTTCCGCTGCCCGTGGTCCAGCTGGTTTGTGGCAATTACAGCGTGTGCCGTGCTGCCAGAGCCAGCGAAACAATCAAGGACAACACTATCTTTCTTAGTGGAATGCAGAATGAAGCGAGAAACAAAGTTTGCGTGCTTCGGCGCGAGGAATAGCCCGGACTTGCCGAACAGCGCGTAAGTCTGCTTTTCGCCATCCGAATAGTCTTGGAAAACGCTCTTTGAGACATTCGTTTCAACTTCGTGCAGCATTCGCTTTATGCGTGGGACCTTCCCCTCATCTTCTCCCCAAGCGATCCAGTGGTCTCTGTCTAGCGCCTGAAAACTTCGCTTATCTGGCGATTCCGGATCATATTCATAGGGGCAATTCCAACCACGACCTTGGCCGCCGACAAGGCTTACCTGATTTCGAATGTGGTGGTTGATAAAATCTATAATTGGGATGATTCGGATCCTTGGTTGTCTCAGATTGTTTAGTTGCTGGCATGGACATATTATCTTCTTGATACACCCATATCCGCGCCTGCCTTTCTTTGGCTTGGTGCTCTGGCACTAGAACTCCATCGCCGTCACGACACTCAGCATGGGAATAGTTGAACAAACCTTTCCACGGATCATTACCCTTCTCATCATCCCATTCTAGCCCCTGAGCTTCGATTTCTTCTTTGAATGCGATCTTGTGCTGGTCAAAAAGATTATGAATCTCGCCTTCGATAACAGAAACTGAAGGGTAGGCGGGATTTATACGGGTAACCAACTCCTTGACTTGATCTAAACCTGGCTTGGGCTCACGAAACATCGCCTTGTCTTGCTGAGCAGTTTCCCGGTCCTTCGCATATACCAAGACATATTCGTGATTTGTTGAATAGTTTGGCGCTTGGCTATTGTTGGTGTTCATGGACCAGATCAGCTCTTCAATGTGATTATTGTCACCAAAGATCTGATCCATGGCTTGTTCAAGAATCGTGCGTTCATGAATATCAATGCTCACGAAGATCGCTCCATCCTTCCTCAGGCAACGGTGTAGCAGACCCAGTCGGTCCCGCATGAGAGTACCCCATGCTGAATGCTTGTAGTTGTTCTTGTAGAGAATGGCACTGCTCGTCGTGTTGTACGGGGGGTCGATATACACACACTTTACCTGCTCCCGATACCGTTCCTGTAGGAGGTGGAGCGCTTGGAAATTCTCGGAGTGGAAGCATACACCGTCCAGTGTAGCGTCGAGGTTCTCAATGGAAGCAAGCAGCGTGAGGATAAATTCACGACCGAAATGCCGCGTGTCGAACATCATGAGGAGATTCGACTTGAGAAACTCGGGTTTCCGCTTGGGTTTTAGTTCGGATATGGTGTACAGGTCTTCCCATTCCTTCCACTGGTTCTCGTTGGTGCAAATCTCCGGATAGAGTTCCTCGGGCACACGATCTAGCGTGAGGCAGTAGCGCGTCTCCACAACGAACTTTTTCTTGAGCCACAGTTTTTTCTGGAAGTCCTCCAGTTGAGTCAGCATACGAATGACCGGCAGGGCGCAGCGGCGGATGGCCCGAATCTTGGACAGATATTCCTCGGCCTTCGGGGCGCCTAGGCCTTCGATGTCGTCGAGGTGCATAACTTCGTTCTTCACATAAAAGTCCAGCTCGCGATGGAGGAAGCTGCCAAGGTCTTTGTGGATGAAGTAGTCGAACTGGTGTTTCGCCGTGTAGCTGCGCAGGTGCTTCTGAAACATCGTTCGCTGGTCTTTCTTGTCCTTGCCCTTATAGGTGGGATCGACAGCAAAGAGCAGTGACTTCCATTGCCTTGTAAGGCTGTCCGCCAGAGTTTTCTCGGTATCGGCGCTGAGCTTGTCCTGAAGATTGCGCTCAAAGGGATGTTCACGGTAGCGGAAGCGGATGCGGAGCGTGTCGGCGTCGATTGCCTCAAACGGTGTTTCGGCATCGAGCGCGAACGCGCGAGTGGTCTTGCCGTCGAGCTTACGGTTGTCCTTCTCCGTGTCGCCCTCTATGAGTTTGAACTGAATGACGACTTCATCCGGCACCTCATCGAGTAACAACTCCCCTTGGGCAGTCGCCAGGTCGGCCTTGCGAATGTGGAAAGTGTAGTCGCGCAAGAGATCGGAGGACTTGATGTAGTACTGGTCCATGTTGGCCCAGACCAGCTTCACCTCCTCGCCGTTGTAGGGAATCATGTATTTCTCGCGTCCGTGGACAGTAGAGCGTTGCAAGCCAAGGAGATCGCCCTCCTGGTAGTAACGGGAGAAGAAAGTGAGCAAGTGTGAATACACCTCGTCAGCAGTGGCGGCGAGATCCGCACCCTTACCGTATTTTTCTCGCAGCTCCATTACGCGAGGCGATTGCTCCGGTGTGATACCGGCAGCATTGGCGGAGGCTTCGGCCTTACGCAGATCTTCCTCTACTCCAACCTGTTGCAGTCGGCCGTGGCTGGTCAGCACTTCGCGGACGGTCTTTTCGAGATGCTTGTCGAGGAACTCCGCAATCTCCGTATGGCGCTGGCGGAGGACGCGGTAGATGCCGAAGTCGAGGTCGGCTTTGTCTAATTCAAAGAGCTCGCGGAGCTTTAACTTGAGTTTCTCAAAGCTTGGAGAAGCAGGCGTGGTGGTCGCGGGGTCTGGCATAGGTTCAATCCTAATTGTTCAGTTGGCCCTGCGCGATGTCTTGTCAGACGCGTCGCGCAAGGACCATCGGATGGTAAAAATAGAGTCCTTCTGAATAGATGGTCAAGCTTGCCTCGGATAGTAGCGACGAGCTGGTCGCGCTGAGCGAGGATGCGGTCTTCCACCTCAAAGATTTCCTGGCGGAGTTTGCGCTGACGACGCTCAGTGTCGGCGATTTCGCTCTGAACACGGGCTTGTTCGGCCAGGTCGCTAGTTTTCCCAGCCTCGTTGCGAAATTCCCGGAGGCGCTTCTTGATATCCTTGAGCGCTTTCTCCGACGTGGCGATTTGGTCATCCGCCCAGCCATCGAGCTTGGCCAGCTCAGCCTCAAAAAACGTGGCATTGCGGGCAGAGATCGCTCTGAGCAAGTCGGCTTGTGCCGTCACGCGTAGGCTCTCAAGGGTGTCTGCAGATGCCACCGTGGTTGATAATGCCTTAGTCTGGGCGGGAAGTTGGAACAAGCGGGCAGCCTGCTCGTAATCCAGAGGCTTGCCAGCATACGTTACTGCGGTGAAAATGAGATGATCCTCAGTCTGGTCCAAAGCCTGAACGCTAAGGAGTGAGAGTGTGAGCCAGCCGGATTCCCCTACCGTCGGTTCGAGGATGCTGATTTTCCCGCTGTGGTCGCCGTAATCGAAGCAGACTTCCTGAATAGAGAGCGTACGTTCCCTAGCCTGCGATACCACGGCCTCGGCGAGGGGGTGGTTCAAACGATAGGTGTGTGCTTCGCCGGAGCGGCGCGGGAGTTCGTACAGCCCAATCGGAATTTCGCCGGATACGGATGGGAACGGACAAGACTTGAGGCAGAAGGAGGAGTCGTTGATGAACTCAGCGTGCCCGATCAGCTCATGCTGGGTCAGTTGAATAAGCCAGAGCTCCAATCGGTTCAAGTACGCCTTGGAGTCGCTGTCGCGCACCTTCAGTTTCTCCCGTACCTCGTCGTCAAAGTTCTCAAGCAGCTTGCGGCGCGTCTGCGTCATCGCCTCGTTAATTTCGAGACTGAGTTCAAGTTGAAGCTGATCGAAGGCGGTCTTGATTTCCTCGTGCTTCCGGCAGCGCTGATAGATGTCGGCGATGCGCTTCTCGAAATCCACGCCGGACTCAATGGCACCCAACACTTCGTCGCTCGCGCCGAACACACCTTCGAAGAGCTGGAACTTTTCGGATAGGAGTTCAAATACGCGTTTGTCGGCCTCGTTCTTCCGATTGAGGAAGTTCACCACCACCACGTCGTGCTTCTGACCGTAGCGATGGCAGCGGCCTATCCGTTGCTCGATGCGCTGGGGATTCCATGGGAGATCGTAGTTCACCACCAGCGAGCAAAACTGGAGGTTGATGCCTTCCGCACCGGCCTCGGTGGCGACCATGATTCGGCCTTCTTCGCGAAAGTAATCCACGAGCGCTGAGCGCATGTCGGCGGTCTTTGAACCTGTGGCCTGGTCAGTTCCCTGATGTCGATCTAGCCAGGCCGAGTAGATGGTCTTGGAACTATCGTCAGTGTTCGATCCGTTAAAGAGGACGATGCCGTCCTTCCACGGACTGTCCGCCAACACACGAAGCAGATAGCTTTGCGTTTTCCTCGATTCGGTAAAGATGATTGCCTTTTGTACAGCTCCAAGTTCAGTGGCCTTGGCGAAGGCAACGGTCAACGCTTTGACCAGGGCCTTCCCCTTTGCATTTTGCTCGATAGACGTGGCGAGCCTGGCGAATTCGTCGAGATCGGCGATCTCAGCCTCGATAGCCACACGATCGGATTCTGAGAGCGGCTCGGCGGGCTGGTCTTCTTCCCACTCCTCTGCGGTCTCATCCAGCGATTCGTAGTCCCGATCGAGTTCCTCCTCCACAGTCTCAGTTGGTTCCTGCTTGCGTAGCTTGGCCTTGAGTCGGTTCGAGATGGACGTGAGCGCGCCTGCGATAGCAAAACTCGACGAGGCGAGCAGCTTGCGCAGCACCATCGTCATCAGCGAGCGTTGGCTGGCCGGAAGCGCATGGAGATTCGGGCGACGGAGATATTCCGATACGAGGTCGTACAGGCGGTCTTCGCTTTCCTCTGGGGTAAACTCTTCGACGAGCGGCCACCGCTTCGTGAATGGAATGTAGGCGGTGACCTGCCTGCGCAGCGTGCGATGACACAACGGTTTAAGACGTGACTTGAGCGTCTGGAAGACCTGTTCCTGGGTCAGATTGGTAAACTGCTCGCGAAAGCTCTTGATGTCACCGAAGGCGTGCTCGTCAATGATGCTGACGAGGCCGAAGAGTTCGAGGAGCGAGTTCTGCAGCGGCGTTGCCGTAAGCAACAGTTTGCGACGATCTGTCAGCGCCAACTTCAACGTGTTGGCGATGACATTGGATGGTTTGTATACGTTGCGCAGCCGATGGGCTTCGTCAATGACTACGAGATCCCACGGTGTTGCCGCGACATCTGACGCCTTGTTGCGAGCGAACTGATAGGAGCAGATAACGATGCGGTCTTTGACTTCAAATGGGCGGAAGTTTCCCTGCTTAATTGCCTCGTTGTACGGCTTCGTCTCCAATATCCGGCAGGGCAAGAAGAACTTTTCCGTCAGTTCCTGGTGCCACTGCTTGCGGAGATTGGATGGAGTAATGACCAGAAGACGCCGCTTCCGTTCGGCCCACTTCTGCGAAAGGACCAGCCCCGCCTCGATGGTCTTCCCGAGACCGACCTCGTCCGCCAACAGCGCGCCTCGTGAGAGCGGAGAGTTGAAGGCAAAGAGCGCCGCGTCCACTTGATGGGGATTCAGGTCCATCTGAGCGCTGGCAACCGCTCCAGCCAGCTTTTCGATGCTGTCCGATGGGCACCGTTTGGTCAATTCATACGCGAAGTATTTGGCGTGGTAGGGCGTGATCATTTGGAGCGGCAGAATAACCGTTTCCCCGTCAGAAATCACCTTGCCTTTCAGCGGGCGTTAGACGAGAAAGGTGAGACGTAAGGGGCGAGAGGCAAATGTGGCGCAGGATACGCGCACCTGAATGACGAGTTGGAGCAGTTCATCTGTGATGCCCTTTCGGTTTGCCGGTCCCGGACGATTTCACGTCGAAGCCGATCCGGCGTCCCGGCGAGGCCGACTCGTTCATCAGTTGCCGGATCGCTTCAAAAAGCGATCCGATATGTCCGTCGTGGCCGTCGACCTTCCACTCCAACTCTGTCAGCTTGGTTGCAAGCTCTTTATGTGTGGCAGCCAGCTCGCGTAGCTGCACGAACGTGCGCATAATGGTAACGTTGACCTGAATGGCGCGGCGGCTTTTCAGCACACTGGACAACATGGCCACGCCCTGCTCGGTACAAGCATAAGGTGCGGCGCGACGGAGACCGCCCCAACTTGAAGTCACAATTTGTGATTTCAAGTGTGCGAACTCGGCCTTGTTCAATTGGAACATGAAATCGTCTGGAAACCGTTCGCGGTTCCGCTTGACGGCTTGCACGAGCGCACGGGCTTCGACGTCGTACAATTCAGCCAGGTCCATGCTGAGCATGACCTTTTGCCCGCGCAGAAGAAAGATCCGCTTCTGGATGCCCTCAACGGTCACGCCACTATTCATATCGTCCCCCATCCCACGGCGCAAACGGCACATCGGAACTATACTTATCTATGGGATTCAGCGGATTGTCGAGCACATTCACATCGCCGCGTTCGTGCTGCGCAGCTCATCGGCTTCGGCCAGTCTACTCGAAGACTGTGACATCGGAGGTCATACCCATCAGGCTCATGCGAGAACGGTTAGGGGGCGGGACGCGTAACATGCGACCAAGAGACGTAGCGTGTGAAGCGTATCTTGCAACCAGGACAATCACCGCCTGCGAACGACGAGATACAAGGAGGCGTAGGCTTATCCTAATCGCGCCTTCCAATACCCTGGCTCTCGCCGTAGGTGCATGACCGCAAGGATCTCAATGGCGGACGGCTTCGCCCGATAGATAATCCCATAGGGGAAACGGGGGAGCTTGCACTTGTGGATATCGACTGCGACCTTGAGGTACATCTGAGGGCGACGGCGAATTCTGTGGAGGGTATCTTCGAGATTGTCGAGAAACCGCTGCTCAAGACCTGGCTGTCTTTCCCCGTAAAACCTTGCCGCCTCGGCAGCCTCCAATTGAGCTTCCGGATGCCACCGGATGTGCATCAGGTGCGCGTCTTCCGCAATTTAGCCATGACGGTATCGGAATCGATCAGTTCGGCATTCCCACGATCGATTTCATCGCAGCGTCGCTGAATCTCTGCCCGCCATGTCTGGGAAACTTCGAAGTCTTCCTCAACGTCGAGGCCTTCCAGGAGTGCTTCGGCAATAAACGCACGGGCAGTGGGCTCCAACTGCATGGCCTCCGCCAGGATCTTCTTCGCATCAGTTTTCATGGTTGCGTTCCTCCTTCAGACCAAACATCCACACGCCACTCCAGACTTCGCCGTGCTGGTTGTTCCATGCGTGGCACCTGACTGGCTCCTGGACGAGGCGCTGCATTTCTGGTCGTTTGAATGTAAGCAAGCCTGCGATACTCATTCCACCCTCCCGGAGACGTCTCTGGTCCATGAAGGATACCGATTTGCTCACGGTCTGACAAGCAGGACTCGCTAAGTGGCTCAGAAGCGCTTCCCAGTCCCGTATTCCCCATTCAACGGTCCAAACGGCACGTCGAGGTTATTCTTGTTCGCCGAACTCATCTGCATACCCATCGATGTGACATCCACAAACCTATTCTTGCTCAAACAAGATTCCTCGACCGTTTCTTGACAGAAGCGCTACGTCCTATGTAATTACATTGTAGCCGCACTGGTTCAAAGGCCCTCGCTCATGAAAACCAAGATCGTCCGCATCGGAAACTCTCGCGGCATCCGTATTCCGAAATCGCTGCTCCATCGATGCCATCTCGACGGCCCTGTGGAAGTCGACATCCAGGGGAACCAGCTGGTGGTACGCTCCTTGGCGCGCCCGCGCAGCGGGTGGGAGGACGCCTTCCGCGCGATGCACCAGGCCGGCGACGACCAACTCCTTGACCGCGAAGGATCTTCCTCTTCCCAATGGGATCGCGACGAATGGCGCTGGTAGTCCGCCGCGTCGATGTCTATCTCGTTCGCCTCGATCCAACGGAAGGC